>JABSSR010000046.1 GCA_013213965.1 Verrucomicrobiales bacterium
GAGCTACTGAAGTCTTTAGTATCATAACGAGTCGTCAATCGTGTGTCACCTGGAGCAATTCCAGAACAGAACGGATGCACTGCCGCATCAATTCTACCAGCATTAAAATCAAAACCAAAAGATTCAGCAATTTCCTTATTGAATATTTTTTGAGAACTAATTGGATAATCACCGTTAAGAATCTGAGATGATATATTAGCAGAATTACGCGCAGCAGCCTGCCCTATTTCACGTAATGCTGGCTTCAACCGATCAAACAATTCTCTGATCAGTTCCGTCCTTGAACCGCGCTCATAACCTTCAATGAGAGCATCATAAGGATGATCCGAATACCCATAACTTTCTGCTTTTCTTTGATTAATCTTAATTATTTTCTGAAGATGAGGGGAAAAGATTTTGAAATCGTTTTTCTCTCTTGATTCTGCCCATGCGGACATTGCATGACTTCGAACTCTCTCTGCGTCTTCAATGAATTCAGGTGATAGTTTTACCGCCCTATCATGAGACCATCGCCATTCTCTCAAATTTGCCAGTTCTGAAGGATCATTAAAGTTCCCTTCATCCTCACAACAGGATATCCAATTTCCAACTTGCGGATCTGTGAATAGACTATGGGCTTTACCTCCGAAAAATGCACACTGTTCTGCTCGGTAATTTAAGCCTTTCTTGGGGATGCATGTTTCCTGATCCCAACCCAGCAAGGCCGAAGTTGAAGAATAAAGGGCTATCTCTTCCGATCTCTGAATTAACTTTTTATAAGGGGAAGAATCCATTCAATAAGGTTATTCTATCATTTAAAATAAACTTAATACAATAACCTCTTAAAGAATCCAGCACCCAAAAAGATCAATTAATTTTTCCTAAAAATGAAAACATCATTCCACTTCATTAAAAAATGAAATTGCAAGTGAGCGGATCCGCTCCTCTGCTAAACCCAGCTCAATCCCAACCGATTTAATTACCGCCTGCCTATCCCCTTTAAAATATAAAAGAGGAGTGAACGGCACAACATTTCCTTCTAATTTCCAGCCCTTTAATTTACCCGCCCCAAGCAAGTCCTCCTCTCCTCCATTATTTTTTCTATAAAGAGGCATTGCATGTTTTTCAGGAGAAGCAGAACCGTAAAGGACTTTGGCGCCGTTAGAAGAATCTTGTAAGACCAAAGTTCCATCATGATTAACATATCCCGCATAATCAAACCCAGTCTCAATAACACCTTCAATCAAACCACGGTTAATTTTAGCTTCAAGGACATAACTTTCCCCTTTCTTGGAATTATAAAATTTTCTTAACTCCTGCTCCTGCTCAGTATATCTAGACTCAACCATCCAATCGTTTCGGCCGAGTATCGGAGGCTTCTTTTTGCTTATTAATGCCAAATCACGAAGGAATGTCGGAGCTAGAATTAGTCCCCACCCATAAGGCCTCCTTTGAATTGCTTTTGCAAATTCGGTCTGTAGATATACGCGATAAAGAGGATTTACTTTTTCAGCCATAATTATTTCATCAAATATTATAAGAATTCCATCCTTATAATATTGTTGGCTTTGGCTCATCATTCTCTGAGTAGGACGAATCGCATTGAATAGAACAGATTCCGGAGTTATTTCTTCGCCAGTGAGAGTGATTCCTTTCGCCTTCTTTAACTGTTGATCTTTCAATTCAAATATCCCTGAATCAAAATATTCAAATTTCCCTGAAACAAATTTTGCATCATCAAAGAAATATCCTGCTCTCTCCACAATACTATTCGAACCTACCTTGCGATTACGAAGTTTAGTTGGACCGTCACAAAATTTATGAAAGGTCCTCCCTGATGGAATCTCAGTGAAGAAGCATTTATGTAAATTTACATACTTTTCATCCTTACTGATCTGATTAAGAACGACTCTTTCTGCTTCTTCGATATCCTTTGGAAATAATTTTTCCTTATTCCGGTTCTGGAGAAAAAATGTCCAGCCTTTAGATTGTCCTGGCCTTAGTATTTCACCAACAACATCGACATGTTTTTTGTCGTGCTCAACAAAAAGATTAGCCGCAGCCTGCTCAGGAGTTCCCACGAAGCTCTTTGCGGTGAATGATTCCATAGCCGTTTTGAATTCCGCGTAATTCTTAGCTTCGTCCAATGCTTTAATAATATTTCTGAAAGAATCAATCTGAATAATAAGTTCCTTCATAGCAGGACCAATACTTCTTCCTTCATCTTTGGTCTTATCACTTAAAAACGCAGGAGGTATCACTTCCTGCATTGAATCATCAAATTCATTATTTATTGAGTGCACTCTTGTTACGTATTCCTCATCTCTTGCAACGATCGAAAGTTTTGGCGAACTATTCAGTATCGAACTAATATCATTTAAAACATTTCTTCTCCTAGCGCGCTGTTCTCCAATATAAGAAATGCGATGATTGTCCCACTTTCTTTCGAGAGACTCTATATGCTTATTAAGCTCAACTTCTAAATCGGTTGCAGTATCAGCAATGCCTTTTCTCAACTCAATAAATTCGTCCCAATACTCATTAATTGGTCGCCCAAAACCAGAGTCTGCTTCTGTATTTAAATCATCAATTTTATCATAAAGCGACTGATACTGATCCAACTCAAAATCAATCCATGCCTTAGAATTTTTAATTTCTGGCCCCATCCTCGCGAGAAAAGCGATAGGCAAGCGATACGTATCAGTAGAATTTATCAAGCGTTCAAATGGCCTCACGATTTTGGCCAACTTGTAATTCTCGAATTTCTCTTTGAGTGTCTGACTGCGTAACTGCGCATAAACATAGAACGAAACAAAGAAAGTGACGGCTAAAAAGATCCCCAACTTAGCCATTAGCTTTCGCCTCAACTTCTTCTTAAGCTTTCCAATTCTTTCATCAAGCTGAGACTTGTATTCTCTTACTCTCTCATCCACTCCATCAGATAGTTCCAGTTCAAGTTTTTGAACTTCGGACCAACAATTGGTCAACTTTCTCCTAGATCCTTCTATTTCCTTTAGTGGAGACTTCAGAATCACATGCCAATTTGATTCCAAATTAGCAAGCTCCTTAGAAAAGCGCTCACTGACATCCTTAGATTTTTCTTCTTTCTCAAGTCTTTCCTCTTCCTCAATAATCCATTCCTTCGATTCAGATAATACAGCATCAGCATCTTGATTAAGATCAATCCGATGAGTTTTAATGATCAAATCCACCTCATCGATTGTACTCTTAACAGTTTCCAAGGCCCTCTCACTGCATTGAGTTGAAAGACCGGAAATTAATCTGTTCGCAATCTTTTCATCGCTTGCTCTGCGTTCTGCATTCAGCCACTGAATGGCTTTATCCCATGATTTTCCTTTCTTTAGATCATCAAAAGGTAATTGGTCCAAGCGATCCACAATTGCCATTGCTGATAACCGGTCCTCGGAAATCACTAATTCATCCAGCTCCTTAATTTCATTACGGAAATAGCGTCGAAGAATTCTTCTTGTTTCATCTTTAGCCGCCTCATCAGAAGGATTCACTTTTAGGATTCTTCCGGCATAGGACAAAAGCAGAGAATCATCTTTACGTATCGCAGCGTCTCTATATTTCTTCCACAAATAATCATTAACACCTGCCCATTTTTTGTAGATACCAATCAGCTTCTCAGTTGATCCCGCTGGTATAGATTCAGGTTCTTTGAGAGAATTTTGGTGACAATAAGAAATCCACTCTGCAAAGAGAGAGAACTTCTCAAGAGTTTCCAGAGACTCCATTAACGGCACTTCTAACTCCGCAATTTTTACTGCCTCTTCAGCAACATTCTTTTTACAACATTCTTCTAATCTTGATAAGGCATCATTGCAAAAATCTCCAAATTCACGAGCCAGTTCATCAACTGGAATATCCATCTCATTATCCGAAAGTACCTGACGGATACGGCCAATTAATAACTTGGATGGAGTCGTTACTTTCATTTGTTATTAGGACTACTATCAATTTCAGAGACCAGAAAAGGCCGGATCGTACCATCAGCGAAGATAAAAGAAAATTCGTATATTCCTGGAGGCAATTTCCCTCCTTTGCCCGGAGAAAAAGTTTTCATAGCGATTTCAGCTTTTTCTTTTCTAGTCAGTAGTAATTGAATCTCTTCCTGATACTTCTGAATAAGTTTTATATTTCTGGGCATTTTCGGCTTTTGCTTATAAGTGAAATCCCAGAATTCCTCACCGGACTCACCAGTGAATTGATCCTCTAATACTTTGGCAAGCTTGTTCAGCTTATTTCTAGCCTCTGAGCTCTCAATAAAATATGACACCTTAACATCATTATCTTTCTTGGACCTGCCGAATACACTCTTTTCTGAAAGCTCTTCGCATTCTTCAACAAAATCCTTCATGAACATAGCAAAGGTATTTCCTCTTTCAGAACTTACGTCTCGAGAATCCCATTGTTCAGGAAATTCATTTTCACAAAGCTCCTCTTTGATTCTCTCTATATCATCTCTCTTAACTTCTCTACTTTTAAGGCTTTCTGCAAATTCCTCCAAAAGATCAACAAAATAGCTCCGGATATCAGCCCTGATTCTATCCTGGTCATCATGGTCGAAAATTCTTCTGTAACGCGTTAATAAATCATTTCTATCGCCAAGTAACTCAACCGCAATCTTCTTCAATTTATTCTCAAATGGAGCAGCACTTTTCTTCCACCTGAAATAATCACCTCCACTCCTCTTTATCACGTGCTCTCTCTCATCGATCTGCATTTCAATCTTTGTCAACAGTTCAAGACCTCCACCCGCAGCCCGTCCAAAATTAATATATAAATCATCTCTTCCTCGAACAGACACATCAATTTTTTGAGATTCAAGTGGGACCTTTAACCCTGGAGGCGGTAATAAAGGCGTAAAACTCATCATGACCTTTTGCGGAGAAAATTGAGAAGGACCTCCAATGCTCAAAGCCTTAAAAAAATGCTTAAGTGCCAGATCCAGAAAAACCCCCTTGCCATTTGATTTAAAAGGAACTTTTTCTGGCCTAAAAGGTGTCCCGTCCCAAAGAATGACATCAACCCCTTTCCGCCCTTCTGAGAAACTTATTAGACTGCTTTGACCTGAGCGCCAAACATCATCCTCAGGAACAGTCCCTTGAAAATCGTTCTTTAATAAATGTAATGATCCGGCTCCTTGAAACTTGAGTTCTATGTTGAGATCCCCAGAAATAGGGAAGTTTCGATTGTTCTCTTCCTCCGCTGTTTCAGGATACTTATAGATGAAACGTTGTGTGCCAACTTTTGGTTGCGGTGGAAAATCTAATTGCTCCAATTTAGAACGCCTTAAATTCACCATTAGTTTTCCTTCTTCTCCTTCAGAGAGGCGTCGGAGCGATTCAGGTAATATGAGTTCGTTTATTTCTCCGTTATTTAGATAAATGTAAATAGAGCCGGGTTCATATTGAATTTTTTCAGGAACTTTAGTAAGAGATGATTTAGAGTCATCTGGTTCATTCTTAGGTACTTCATTCTCAGTCTTAACAATTTTTTTAGGATCCGTTCCGATAACGTTCTCTGCTAACTTAAGCTGTTTCTGATAGCGCTTCTCGCCAGAAATAAAACTATAAATCAGTTCTTCACTTTTTACAGCCTCATCCGATCCACTGCTATAATTAAACTGATCAAGTTTATTTACCCAATACGATGCAATCTCGTATCGATCCTTTTTCTTATCCTCACTCGATCCAATAAATTCATTAATACAATTCTTCACATGCTCTTGCATGGCATCGATCACCTTCTCTTTACGAAGCACATCAATTTCATCTCTCCATTTAGGATGCTCATCAAGCATCCCACTTAAAAATTCATCCGCTTCCACGTAGCGCTTTCCTGCAACAAATTGATCAACATTAATTTTCATTTGTTGCTTTGGCTGAATACTCAACACATAAAATAAAAGCACTGTAACTAAAAATGTAACGCTCACCGCTCCCCCAATTAAAAGCTTCAGGTTCTTTAACCAGAATGGAGCCTCATTCAAACCAGTAGGTTCCGAACGAAAAGAACTTACCGTAGGAGTATTTGTTATTTCATTCCTGGCAAGGGTAGGTCGTGGCACACTTACCTTAACATCACTTGGACTATCATGGTCTTCTCCAGTATTCGAAATTTGCACATTTCCTTGAGAGGAAGGAGCGACCTTAATTCCCTGATCCGATAAATCTTTTACTTTTCTAATCGAGGGTTCAGGAAGATTAGATTGTTGGGATTGTCCTTTTTCCGCAATCTTAGCAGCCTCAGTTAATGGAGTCTCCTGAATCAAATTACTGAGATCGAAAATGTCTCTATTCGTTGGCTTCTGTAATACAACATTATCATCCTCACAACCGATCCAATCAAAATCAGACATACTGTCCCCTTCCTGGAAATATGTTGTAAATGTTACTGACCCTGCATTTGTTTTTCCCGATCCAATCAAATGAGAGGATTCAGCAATAAGCGGTAAGAGTCTGCTCAGCTGAGATGATTTATCCGAATTTACTACGATCAGCGAACTTTTTACTTCACCCTTATTATTAACTAATAAAGCTGCGTCTCCTGCATTTCCTCTTATCTTTCTCCAATTAGAAGCAGGTAATTTAATCTTCTCTGCATACTCGGAAATGTTGACAATTTCCTTATCTTCCAAGTAACGAGGTTCCCCTTCGTACCGGTCAAGCCAATCATACCCATACAAAATTTCGGCAGGAGTTGCCCCGGAATTTTTAAGTTCATCATCCTCACATATTAAGTGATGTGCAAGGTGATTGGTTCGTCCCGTATAGTCTGAACCTGCATCAACGATCCGTGTCAGGACGTGATAATGTACACCGGAAATATCAAATTTCCGGTGCGCATAAATCTTTAGCGATTGTCCTTTCTTGGCATAAGTATAGCCACTAACGCGTTCAATTTCAGAAACTAGACGTTCCCGAATTTGACGATGCCGTGCAGCTACGGTATAACCGCTCCGACCAGGGATCAAACCTCTTCGAACACTGGTATATATCAGTTGGTAAGCCATCTTTGTCGCGGCCTCACATTATACTTTAATTATTATTGAAATGATGGGACAAGGCCTGGCCTCACTCTGGACAATGCCCAGAGGGTTGGGATTTCAGTGTACATTGGGTCAAGTTTTTGAGGGTCAGGCCCTATACGAGAAACCCCTTTCTCATCTTCAAAAGTTATCGGAGTATGCCCGAAAGCACTCGCCGCAAAATAACAAACGTCAGACGAAATCCTCTCGGCATTAGCAACTATGTAAGGGCAATATTCCTCCATTAATCCACGAACCAGAGAGGAATTTTCTTCGATTGCCTCCATGTCCAAAGTTCCGTCAACTATCGGGTCCCGCAGTTTATCTTTACCAATCTTATGTATCCATGAATCACATTTACCAATAATGATTGAAAGAGGTATGTCGACTTTCTCACGACGGCCAAGCCCTAAAAGCTTCTTTATTCGAACTTCTGTTTCAGCTAGAATGACATCCTGCTGATCAGACACCTGTGATTTGAACTGCGGATCATCAGAATCAGCAAGACTCCTCCTAAAGTCAGGATTAATTGTTGGATCAAAAAGGAAGAAAATAGCATCAGAGGATGCTATATGCTGAGCTCCTGGAGAATTTGTAGAGTCCTGACCAGGTTGGAAATGCTCGCCAGCATTATCATAAAAAACCACAGAACAATTTTCCTCATCTGATTCTGATCCAGACAATGAAAAAATAAAAGGCTTTGGCAGAGTGACCATTCGATCGTATCGAGGCAACCGCTCATACATGGCTCCCTCGAGCTGGGTTTTAGTCAGGTAGGCCTGAGAAGAAGTCTGCGCACTAAACAAATGCGCTTTCATCTCATTGATTGGCGCGTTTCCCGCAGGATCAGCGTCTCTGAATACAACACCGAACTTTCGAAACAAAGTTGTCTGTAAAAGTTTTATTACAACAGTTAAATAGTAAGATTTGCCTGACTGAGGCGCACCAACAATCGAGAAAATTTTATGAGGTTCATCAAAAAATCCAGGCGGCAAGGTTCGCCGACAATGAGGACAAGCGATTTCAGTACAAGGGATTCCGTACTCGTCAAGCGCTTGGCCCCTATCGTTGAATCTTGAAGCATGNAAACGCTGCATCTGCTCTTCGCCAAGCAACGGATCACCAAACAATGAATCATGAACAGCAACATGCATCACATCGCCTCGATCAAATTTTAACCAACAGGTCGGACACGTGAATTCACCGGCATCTGCATCAATGAACCGAGCCATTGAAGGGCTTGATTCAGAAATCTCATCTACTCTATCAGCCACTAGTTCTTCATCAGAATCAGAAATGCTATCATCAGGTAAATTATCCTTTTCAGGTTCTAGGACCATGAGTTGACTGAGATAAAAACCAACCTGACTACTACCTTTGAAGACTGGAGTAGAATTCGGATCCAAGTCCATAGTATCTCGGGCAGAAAAAACTTCAAGTATATCTAGAGGACGGGTAGCAGCCGCTTTATTTGACTTATTAATAATCCAGCCTCCATTTCCTATATCCATTCCCCACCTTTGTAGATTCTCCTTCTTGGAAGTTAATGTCGTAACCAGGATAAGAAAACTTCTTCCAATTTGTAGAGAATGTTCAGTCCGGGCCTTCAGCGGAGACAACGTAGCGGTCTTGCCATCAAGTATCAGACTCCCGTCAGGATGATCTGACTGTATGGATCTAATTTGTATTCCTTTCTTTGTCTTTTCAATTAAACAGTGTTGATCCAGCACTGAATCGTCTTGAATTACCAAGTCTGAATCAGAACCAGAACCAATTACAAATGGTGATGAAGATGCCTGCTTAAATTCACCATTCAGACAATTAATAACACCCAAGCTAAGTTTATGCGCAAAAGCCATTGAGAAAGTGATAATATACTATGTTATAATTTATAAATCATTAAAGATAACTAATAACCCGTTGATGGTTAACTTTCAATTAACCTATTTACCTTGATTAAAGAGGTAATTATATAGTAGAAATATCCAAATAACATCAAGGATCACAATGAATAAAAAATCTATAGTTCAAATTATCCTATCATCCATAGGATTTCTTCTAATCGGTTGCCCACTAGCGCAGGCACAAATACGAACTTATGAAGTAATTTTCAGCGGGTCGGCACCGGTCCTGGATGGTATTCGTAGTCCAGGAGAATGGGATAGTGCCAGCGAAGCCGCTACCGATTTTAAACTTCTCAGAACCGGAGGAACTGCATCTAGTGAGAAAATAAAATTTCAATTACTCTGGAATGACGACGGTTTTTATATGATCGCTGAAACTGATAACACATCATGGAGCGAGTGGGGAGGCAATGTAGACTTTGGGTTCGATGATTATAACATTTTCATTGACCCAAACACCGACAACGAACCTAATCAAAGCAGTTTTGATGGATATCACATAGGCATTTGGCAGACGAAAGGATTAATTACCCGGTTCGCAGATGAACTGGATGATCTAGAAAGAATAACATTTCTTGAAGCTCGTCATAATGGGAATTTCGGAAATAATGCCGGCTGGAGTGAACCTCGGGAACTTAATT
>JABSSR010000460.1 GCA_013213965.1 Verrucomicrobiales bacterium
ACATTGTCAGCTGATGCGATTTGAAGTTCTTTCCGACTATCGAGCCAGGAAGGATTTAGAATTTCCTCGGGGTATGGAAATTTCTTATAGGTGATAGATTCATTTTTGACTGGGTTCACTACCTTCGCTTCATCAAGAATAAGATCCAGGTCCCGCATCAAATCAGCCCTGCCCTTATCATCAAGACCATCGTAATAACCTCGGATCTTACCGGTTCGATCTACCAGCACAAATCTGGAACTATGTAATATGGGCATCTTCTCGTTCTTTGAATCCTCTGCCACGGCCAACTTGAAACCGTTAGCACTCAGGTTCCAAAGATCCTCTCGGGGCCCGGTTAAAAACTTCCATTGATTGGAATCTGCTGAATGGGTATCAGCGTATTTTTGTAAGATTGGAGGAGTGTCATTCTCCGGATCAACGGTAAATGTTACGAGCCTAATCTCATTCCAATCAGGCCCTCCTTTTAACCTGTCCTGGATCTGTACCTTCTGAATGGTTTGCATCGGACAAGTCCCAATGCAACGGGTGAATATAAAATCCCCAATCCAGACCTTACCCTTGAGGTCTTTAAGGCCAAAGGAATTTCCCGATTGGTCAGTGAGTTGGAATTCCGGCAATGTGCCAAGTACCGGTACTGATTGCTTCATCGGTCCTTCTTTAGCCTTTTGAGAATCACCAGAACAACCGACAAGAAGATAAATAACGGCAAAAGAAATTAATAATCTTAGAATTTGATGGGATAAGGAACTCACACTAATTCTTATACCACTCAATAAGAACAGTTTCCAGCTAAAGGGGCAGTCGTGAATAGTAGCTTTCTTAATATGATAATTCAGGTTTTGTGTTAATGTTTTATTCATCTGACGCCTCTTCATGCGGTTTCTTCTTCTAATCTCCCCAATTATTCTCAGCCTGGCAATCATCGGTTGCGGGAATCAGGAGCAGTCTTCTGAAAATAAAAAGAACGAAATAACTGAAAAACAGGGCACCAAGAATATTCCCATATCAATTGATGCCGTGATCCCACTCGAGCCAATAGGCTTGGTCAGTGATAGCCTCCACAAAGAACCCAAAAAGGATCCCTGGAAAGGAGAGGTTTTCAATGATCTTGCTGATTCTCAACTCAAGGATCTTGGAGAAATCATAAAGGACCCGAAAACTATTTCTCAAGCCGATACATCCAATCTAATCGCTAATAATTTTCAACCTACTCGATTAGCTCCAGAGAATCTGAAAACAGTTTTCAATGATTCCTCATTCAAAGTCTTACGGAACGCCCAGGCAGAACAATCATCAGAAGAAAAAAAATCTCTGAAGGAAGCACTGAATGAATTAGTTAAACCATTATGGGAAGCAACAAAAATTGATGTGAAATTCAAAACCTTCAATGTCTCAATTAATGAGGCGGGAGAATCCACTAGTGAATCCTATATTGAAATTGTCGGCCACACCAAAAAAGAAATTATTAATCAGAAAGCACGTTGGAGCTGTGTATGGGACTGGTCATCAACTTCGGATCGACCGAAAATTATATCTATCAAGGTAAATGAATTCGAACGAAGCATTGGCATGCTGGATAGAAATAAATCTCTGTTCAGTGACTGTACAGGATCCGTGTTCAGTCAATTCAAGGACTTTAATAATCAATTCCTTAGGGGCACAGATTACTGGGCATCCAGACTAGAAAAACGTTACGGTATCGGGCTCTCTGGTTGGCACGGAATCACTACCGGTGATGCTAACGGGGACGGGCTTGATGATATTTATATCTGTGAACCTGGCGGCTTGCCTAATCGATTATTTATTGGCAAGTCAGACGGACAACTCATTGATGCGTCTTCACTTTCCGGAACCGACTTCAGACTCCAGACACAATCAGCACTGTTCCTTGACATGGATAATGACGGAGACCAGGACCTCGTCATTGCCACAACACTAGGCATCATATTTATGGCCAATGACGGGAGGGCAAATTTCACAGTCAAGGCCACCAAATTGATTCCGGAATCTGCCCCGATGTGCATCAGCGCTGCTGACTTTGATCTGGACGGAGACCTTGACCTTCATGTCGGTTGCTACTCCTTGCGACGCTCGTCAGTTCACGGAAACGGAAACCAGATGCTGGCCCGCCCGGTCCCTTATCATGACGCCAATAATGGTGGTCGCAACGCTCTATTAAGAAATGATCTGAACTGGCAGTTCAAGAACGTCACCATGAGCATTGGAATGGATAACAATAATCAACGATTCACTCTCGCCTCCTCATGGGAGGATTACGATCAGGACGGGGACCCTGACCTTTACGTCGCCAACGATTATGGACGCAATAACCTTTACAGAAATGACAGGGACAGCTCAGGCAAAACACAGTTCATTGATGTCGCGGCAGAAGCTGGAGTCGAGGACATGTCAGCAGGTATGTCTGTTTCCTGGTCAGACGCTGACGGGGACGGGGACCAGGACCTTTACGTGAGTAACATGTGGTCCTCCGCAGGAAACCGCATCGCTTATCAACGTCAATTTCAGAGAGGAGCAGACCAGGAATCGATCACAGGTTTCCGACGACACGCGCGGGGCAATTCTCTTTTCTTAAATACCGGAGACGGTAAATTTAAAGATGTCAGCACCGAGGCCGGAGTGACCATGGGGAGGTGGTCCTGGGGATCAAGGTTTGCGGACATTAATAATGATGGACTGCAGGACATTATCGTCGGGAACGGTTTCATCACACAATCCGGTGACACTAGTGACTTGTGAAGCTTTTACTGGCGCCAGGTCGTGGCGCAATCACCCCTCAAAGAAGTTTCAAGTTTGGAAATAGAAAGCTACCTTCAAAACTGGGACGCTCTCGGATCCATGATAACTCGGGGCCGTTCTTTCAGTGGATACGAAAAGAACTGCTGCTTTCTGAACCTCGGCTCAGGGACAAAAGGATCCAGCATTAACTTCGCAGACATCTCCGCCGCGAGCGGTCTTAATTTGATCGATGACACCAGGGCAATTATTGTAACGGACTGGGACCATGACGGAGACCTTGATCTTTGGGCCACGAACCGGGAAGGACCAAGGGTCCGGTTCCTCAAAAACAATCTGAAAGAAGACCAAAGATCAGGTTCGGTCAGTTTCTATCTGGAAGGAAAAACATGCAACCTTGACGCGATCGG
>JABSSR010000461.1 GCA_013213965.1 Verrucomicrobiales bacterium
GTAGGCTTAATATGTTTGAAGATTTTTGATGCCAAAAATCCTAAGAGCATGAAATTCGCTGTTAATCTTGGGTACGCATTGCAATTGACTAACATAATTCGAGATGTTGGTGAGGATTACAAGATGGGTAGAATTTATATTCCGGGCGAAGATCTCGAAAACTACGATATTAAGAAGGAGGACTTAAGGATCTCTGCGAACAGTCCTGCTTTCCTAGCTCTCATGAAATTTCAAGCGAATCGAGCAGAGCATTTTTTTAAAGAAGCACAAGCGAATGTTTGCGATGAAGATTTTGTTTCGTTGAGAGTTGCCCGCTGCATGGGTAAAATCTATTATCTCATTCTCAAAAAAATGAAGAAGGACGGGTTTAATGTGTTTGCAAAACGTTATCGCATTGGGAAGGCACGGAAGATAATGGTGTTGCTGGGGTTTTAGCTATTCAATGCTTTCAGAAGGATTTTCATCTTCTTCCTTGGACGTGGTATCATTTCTACCAAGCCATCCTGAAACTTCTTCTTGTATGGCATCCAATTCGTTGAGCTTAAGAAGTGGATCGCGCACAATGAAAGCTTCGCCACTTTTAGAATGTTCGTAAAAGAGCATTTTAGATTTGGCCTCTTCTTTTATGGCTACGGGTTTTAAGATTTTTTTACGTTCAAGCATCGCGGCGAGTATGTATCTAGCATTTTCACTTTTTTCTTCATTCTCATCAATTAACCTTCGAAGCATTGATTCGGCGCTTTCTTTTGCGACAACTTCTTTTGATTGGACTGAAGCTTCTTCTTCATACTTAGAGCGCCAAAATGAAAACAGTCCTTCTTTGTCCTTATCATTGAGTAACTCATCCCAAGCTTTTATACTGAAATCTAATCGTGAAAATGTTTCGCTTTTATCATCTTTGAATATTGCAGCATAGAAAGGATTGCCATCTTCAAATGGCTTTTTAGTTTTGCTGCATTCATTGGAACGTGGGCGAATATTCCATGAGTCGTTAATTGGCATAAAGGGGTATTGGTTTTTATTAAGCGGTGAGTTTTTCAACCGGGATTACGTAGAAAGTCGACTATTTGTTTGTTTTTGTTGATGCTTCAATGGTTTGTTAAATATTGTTCCCAAAAAATTTGTAATGGAGGACATTGAAAGGTCACAATTATTTCGGCGTAAGATTATTAGAAATATTCCGATGCAGCCAATTATTAGATTCGTAGACCAAGCTCCAATTGGGGCAGGGATTTTCATTCCTTGGCCAAGGGCTAGAAAAAGATTTGTTAATAGTAGCATTAAAAAGAAAATTATCATGGCTGCGGTAGAGCTACTTGTTAAGTTTTGCCTGGAGTTAATTATTCCAAGAGGAGATGCAATTAGAGTTATAACTAAACAGCTTAAGGGTAGAGCCCATCGATAGTGCCAGTGGGTTTTAAAAGGGGCTAAGCTTTTAGAGGGTTTTTTGGAGTTGTTTTTTATATGGAACGAAAGGCCAGGGATTCCTAGTTCTTCAGGGATCAAGCTTCCGCTGTAAATTTTCCATGGAGTTTCATTCCAATCTCTAATGATACGGTTCTGAAATTTTTTCTGAGTGATGTTTTCGCTATTTTTATTAAATTGAATAATGGTGCCATTGATTAATGACCAGGAATTATCTGAACGGCTCCACTTTGCTTGATTTGCATAATAGGATCTTATTAGATTTCCGTTTTCATCTGATTGATATATTTCAACATTTCTAAGTTTTGCTGAAGCTAGGTTGGGAGGCATTGCTCCAATGAACCAAGAGCGATGACTTTCTCTGTTCCGATAAAATCGAGAATTGAGTTTGTATTGTTTGTTCTGAGACTGCACTTCGGCCTTTTCAAATGACATGAGTACATTCTCCTTGTGTGATTCCGCCTCTGGCGCCCATTCGTAATTCAAAGTTAATGAGATCAATGAGCAGTAAAGACCCACAAAGAAAATCGGAGTCAGTATTTTATTAAGGCTGAGTCCAGAACTGATCATTGAGATGATCTCATTATTTTTAGATAATTTTCCTAAAGTGTATAGTATGGATAAGAGTAGAGTGATTGGGAGTATGGTCACAAGAATTTGAGGAATTTGAACAAGGTAGTATTTTGCAATGCCAAGTATAGGGGCGCCTGCTTTTGCAAGGTCCGGACCATTGTCACTTAAATCAATTATGAGCCAGATAGCGATGAACCCTCCTAGGCTGTAGCTGAAGGGGGCCGTGATTTGTCGAATAATGTATTTGGTTAAAAGTTTTGAACGGACATAGATAATTAGTAAGAGCGTTGGGCTTAGAATTAGTGCTCCTGTCAAGATTTGTCTAATTAGTGTATCTTCTTTTGATTGTTCGATTCCAGCGAAGTGAAGTTGAGTGGCTCCTTGATTTGCCATTTCGAATCTTAACCAGAGCCAAAAAATGGTAAGGCAGGTTACTGAAGTAGCCAGCAATGGGACTATGCTTTTAAGATAATTATTTTTTGAGTTCCTGTGCATAGGTTTAAGGATTCAATAAGAATGCTATTAAGGTATTGTATTTTATTGAGTCCTCAAACTGGCTTTATACTTTTTTGAAGTATTATGGAAAGGGGGGGCGAGAAAGTGAGGATTTAAATGTCCGGTAAGATAGCTTCAATTTTTTTATGTTTTTCGCAGAATTCGTGAATTTCTTCAGATGTCATGACAAGGAACGCAGTTGAAAGAGCATCAGCAAGTGCCGCGTATGGGGCCATGGCCCATGCGTTGTATTTTTTCATGGGAACTCGACAATGTTTTCTTGGATCGATGATGTGCTCGCCACGCTCGCTGAATCCAGATCCGCTCAGAGAGTTGTTCTTCAATGTAATTTCAGGTGAACTGGGATCACCTAATCCTCCAGTCCATCCGCTGCCACCGGGACCGTCTCCAAAAGCCAATAGGGTGCTTCCTCCAGCATCTAGCATTGCATTGTTGATGCCGCTTTCTTTTAATATTAACGCCATCTGATCTAATGCATATCCTTTGCCTATTCCGCCAAGATCTAGCCAGATATCATCGCATAGCACTGTGGCCATTGATGATTCGTGATCGAGTTTGATTTTATTAATTCCAATGGCATTAATTGCCTTTGAAAGCTCTTCTTTGGAAGGATCGCGAGGACTGAGATCAGGATTTGTTAGGACAGCAATTAGAGGGCCAATAGTAATATCGAAAGCTCCATCTGTGGCAGTGTGGATGTCCTGTGCCAATTGTATGCAGTCGAGAGCGGCGATTCCTATGGGTGTGCTTTGGCCTTCTTGTAAGTGGTTTATTCTTGATATGTCGCTATTTCTTTTGAATCGGCTTAACTCCGATTCTAGCGCCTCGAGATCTCTTAGCGCTGCTGAAGCGACGGTCATTGCTTTGGCCTCGTTAGTGCCTGCTACATAGATTTGAAACTCGGTAGCCATTGCGTGAGCACCGATCTTGTGTATCCCATCATGCATAATTATTTTTGAGACCGTCGGTTAACCATTTCAAAGAATAGTTCCTTTTCGATGTAATAGTGAAGCATCACATTATCGCGAAGGTTCATTAGATCGGGGCCAATGTATCGGTCTCCTATAATTGTTGCGATTTGATCTTCATAAGAGGAGTCTGCAATAATAACATCAGAGTTGGTCTGACTGGTTACGTTTTGATGGTATCCACTCTTTGGAATGTTTCTGAAGTAATAGGGTAGAGGCCAACCAAATTCAGGATGGTACACTGAAATAGATAGATCATTCTTAATTCCATTTAGTTCATTTACATCTTTCACTAGTTTATTTACTAAGCTCGGGGATGTATGAGAATAGACGTAAGGATTTCGGTCTGCATTTGCTGGAAATTTAAAGTTGGCAATCTGATCCTGCTTGTAAAGCATCCAGGGGAAAAACACTAAAGTTGATAGTAGTGATCCTTTGATGGCTACATTGGTAAGTTTGGATTCGTTCTTAATTTTCCAGAGAGTCCAGAAGCCAAAGCCTGCAAGAAGTATGGCTCCATGGAGAAATGGAAGGATTGACCATGGTGTTTTGTAATTAATTGAGGAATATATGCCTAAAGTTATGACGGTATAAAGTGAAAGTGATCTGATAAATATCTGTTCTTTAATTGATAACCCTTTGATAGTAAAAGAGGAGACCGCTCCAATTATGGCTAGAGCGATAATAAAGAGCTCACTCCAAGTGTAGAGTTCCATTTTTTTCCATGTAAGGAGTTGGATGTAATACCAAAAAGGTTTTTCGTGGCCGCTTCCTTCGGCTCTTTTTATGTAATCGAAATATGTTAGGAAGCTCTGTCCGATAGCTTCTATATTGGTAAAGAATAACGAATACAATGCGGCCGAAACTAACAAAGTGGCAATCAAGCTGATGGCAGTATTTTTAATCAGTGGCCTGGTTTGTAGTCTGGCACCCTTACGCTTAGTGATTTCTTCCCAGATAAATAAAATGACATAGGAGATTGTTAGGGCCGTGACTGATATGATGAAAGTTTCTTTTATTGAGTGCATGAATGCGCAGCAAAGTCCTGCACAAAGCATCCATCTGAATCGTTGATCGCAGAAATATTTCCAACAGCAAAAGATAAATAAGGAAAGGAGGATGACTAGAGGTATTTCCATGATGAAATATCGGCTATAATAGACATGCATTGGAGACAGAGCCACGAGCAAAGCGGCAACGGCTATGCCAGCAGAGCCAATTAATCTTTTGAAAAGCAGCATTGATATGATGAGTAGTGTTCCGTAAAAAGCAGGGACCATGCGTAGGGTTGTTTCATTGAGTCCTTGATAATTATTGATCTTTTTCAGCCAGGTAATAGGTAGTGATAAGTATAAAAGCCCTGGGCCGTGCCCGTCTTTCGGGTTGTATTCGAATTCATTGTTTTCAATCAGATTTCCAAGACGTGATGCTTGAACTGCCTCATCCGTGTGCATTGGACGTTTTTCTAGATCCTTGAATCGTAAATCTGCGCCTATAATCACAGCCAGAACAACTATTATGACTAAAATAGTGTTTTTCTTAATGGATCGCATAATAAGCATTCTATCTATTAGCTTAGACAGGGAGATTATAGTTGCAATCGATCATCAGCAATAAGGATGCTTGCGTTTCTTGTTTATAGCTTCTTCAGTTGGCGTCCAGAAAGATGTGGAAAAGGAATAAGAAGAATGAGGCTAATGAAGAGGCCGATAAGGGCTTGAGTGAACTATTCAAGCTTGTCAGTTATCTCGGTCCTTATCGGTTATGTTTTTATTCGGCATTGATTTGTCTTTTTGTAACAGCACTCCTGTCACTTGCGTTTCCTTACTTGATGGGAGAGCTGATAGGTGGATCAATGGGAGGAGCCGATGGCATTGCAGACCCTAAAAATGTTAAAGAAAAGATTAACTCAGTAGCTCTAATCTTGGTGACGGTTCTGGCAGTGCAGGCATTCATTGCATATTGGCGCGTCCGGTGGTTTGCCTTTGCTGGTGAATCGGCTCTTGCTGATATAAGAAAGGACGCTTACGGAAAACTTGTAAAATTGCCGATGAGTTATTTCTCGGAACGTAGAGTCGGAGAGCTTTGCAGTCGCATATCTGCAGATCTTAGCCTGATTAGGGACACTTTGATACTTACTGTTCCGCAAATAATTCGACAGGCTGTAATGCTAGTTGGGGGTATTTCATTTATTGCGTGGGCATCACCGAAATTAACAATGGTTATGTTATTATGTATTCCGATCGTTGTGATTTTGATGGGAATATTTGGTAGAGGTATCCGCGTGCAAACTAGGGAGGCGCAAGATGAGCTGGCTGCTAGTAATGTGATTGTGGAAGAGTCTCTTCATGGAATAGCTAACGTGAAAGCCTTTACCAATGAGAGTCATGAAGAGTTGCGGTATTCAGAATCCATTAAAGGATTTGTAAATTTGACTCTTAGTGCTTCTAAAGCACGTGCGTTATTTGTTTCGTTTATTATTTTTGCGTTATTTGGAGTGATTACTTTTGTTATATGGTATGGAGCGGGCATGCTTGATAGGGGGGAAATTAATGCTACTAAGTTTACTCAATTTGTGTTGTTTAGTATTTTTGTTGGAGCCGCTTTAGGGTCATTCCCTGATATATTGAGTCAACTTCATAAGGCGGTTGGGGCAACGGTCAGAGTTCGAGAGATTATTAATGAGAGGCCTGAGGAAGAAGGCGATGATTGCGAGCAGTTGTCTCGCTTGCGTGGAGAGGTTAGGTTTATTGATGTGTCTTTTAGTTATCCTTCACGTAAGGAGGTTGAGGTATTGAAAGAAATTAATCTGTCAGTTAATGCAGGTGAGAGAGTGGCGATTGTGGGCGCCAGTGGTGCTGGTAAATCAACACTATTTCAATTACTTATGCGTTTCTATGATCCATCCTCTGGGGAATTGCAGTTTGATGGTCAAAATGCTGCGAATTATTCTCTCCGAGAGTTGAGAAATCAGATGGCAATTGTTCCTCAGGAAGTTCTATTATTTGGAGGATCGATAAGGGAAAATATTGCGTATGGATGTCCGGGGGCTGAAAATTCCCATATAATAGCAGCGGCAGAAAAGGCTAATGCTCATGAATTCATTCAATCTTTTCCTGAAAGTTACCAAACCATTGTTGGTGATCGGGGAGTCAAACTTTCGGGAGGGCAACGTCAGAGAATAGCAATTGCGCGTGCCATTCTTGCAGATCCAGCTATTTTGTTACTCGATGAGGCAACCAGTTCACTTGATTCCGAGAGTGAGGGATTAGTTAATGAAGCGCTTGAAACTTTAATGAGTGAGCGAACATCAA
>JABSSR010000462.1 GCA_013213965.1 Verrucomicrobiales bacterium
AAGGTTCCATTGTGTGGTTTTTTGACTCGATACTTCGTTCGCCACTGCCCCGTAGCGTCAAAATTCTCAAGGGCAAAACCGTACGGATCAATGCTCTTATGACACGCATAACATGTTTTGTTTTCCTTGTGCTGTTCGATCTGTTCTCGGAGAGTCGTGGCTTGACCGTGCTCTGGTTCGATTGCCTTCACATTTTCTGGAGGTGGAGAGAGTGTATTGCCTGCGATGTTCTTGGAGACCCATGCCCCACGTAGAATGGGAGAAGTATCAAAGCCATCAGCAGTGACCTTCAGTACGCTTCCCATAGTTAATAGTCCTCCGCGCGGAGCCTCAGGAGAAAAAGAAACTTTGCGCATCTTTTGACCTATTATTCCGTCAATGCCGTAGTGTTGGGCCAGTCGTTGGTTCAGAAACGAGAAGTCAGAATCGATCAAATAACTGATAGGCAGATTCTCTTGGATTAAATGATTGAGATACTTCTCGGTTTCAATGGGCAGGTAATGATTGAGGAGGTCGTTATAATTGGGATAAAGCTTTAGGGACGGGTTCACCTTGTTGAACGATCTGAGGTTGAGCCACTGAGAACAGAAAGAGTCGATCATTCGTAAGCTCTTTTCATCTTTGAGCATCCGATTGATTTGCTCAGTGAGCGTCTGAGTCGTGAACTTTTTCGTTCTTGATAGATTGAGGAGTTCTTGATCGGGGACAGAGAGCCAAAGGATCCTGGAGAGGTCCGAAGCTATTTCGTAGGATTTGTTGGAATGTTCTCCTGGAGCTAATAGGAAACGATGAGAACAGATGACTGCTTTGAATCCGGCCTTAGCTGCCATTACAAAATCACCGTGTCCCTTAAAAGAGTTAAGGCTCACCTCATAGTATGGAGCCAGTTCATCTTCGGTCATATTTGAAGAGAAGGCCCTTTCGGCAAAATGCCGAATCACTTTTTTGAGGTCTTTTTTTGAGCGGGACAAGAGTGATATCTCTGAGGTTGAAATGGCCTGTGGCAATGATGTTATGACATCAAGTTTACCTATAGAGGCGATAGATTTTCCATCCAAGGAAACAGCGTCTGTTACCAAAAATTTTATATATTTCTTTCTGGTTTTTTTGGGAAACAAAATGGGTTGCTCGTAAGACCTCGTGATGTCCACTTTTCCCTCCAGGATTGGGTCTCCCCAAGATTGAGCGTCGTCCGATAGATAGATCGAATATGACTTCACTTGCCCATTGCCGTTGCCTCCTGACCATTTGGAGTAGGAGAGGCCATTGATTTCTTTTTTGGCGGGATTTTTCAGCACTACAAAATGAGGAGGTTTGGCTACGGTGGGACTAAACTGAGAATGCCAGAATGTTCGATTAGAACCGTCCTGCATCTTTTCCTTTTCCATGCCGACTTGGTAACTGCTCACGGAGAGACTCCCTCCTATTGCCTTTAATTTTGTTTGGAAAGTTGACGTTTCTATCGGTTTTCTTGAAGGAAAATTCATATCGAGGCCCTTAAATAATTCCTGATAAGTTCTTGGCGGCCAATTGTCGAAGAGAGGACCTCTTGCTTTTAACTGTTTAATGTAGGCGCCTTGGTCTCCCTTCTTTTTACGGAATGTGTGCTTGGAATAGCAGTGCACAGATACGTTTTCACCGGGATGGAGAAATGCTCGAATCGTGTGAGATTTTACTTTCCTGTTGGATAGGGAAATTACATCCAGTAATCGTTGTGGTTGTGGTCGGTCATCTGCAAAATAATATTTTCCAGAGAATACTAGAACACTGATAGCCTCTTCAAATTTTCCAAGTTTCTTTGCATCAAAAGTGAGTTCATACCAACCCTTTACTGGAGGGTCAAAGTTGTCGTAGAAGAAGGAATAGTTGTTCCCATTATTTGCTCTTGTCCATGAGAAGAGAATTCCCTCCTGATAATTCCGAGTATAGATGTTATAGGTATCGTGACTGTCTTTGATCTTGTTTGTTACCCAGATCCGTTCTTGAGGAAAACCTTTCTCCGGTAAAGCAAATTCGAGCATTTCATCTGCTGCGGAGAAATAGGAACTGAGCATTTCCTTGGTTAGGAGAATCTTCCGATCAGAATCGAAATCGTGAGTGCCTCGGTCCTCCGGAATATTTCCAGTCAAATCCAATTTCACTCCAAGAAGGTCGTTCAATGAATGGACGAACTCGTGACGACTGATTCTTTGATAAGAATTAATTGCCTTTGGATTTTGTCTTTTAGAGAGCCAATCGAGGAGGGTCCTTCTTTGAGTTGAAGAGGGTTGTTTTTTATCGGCAGGTGGCATCCTGCCAGTGATCAGGTTTTCAAAAATGAGAGAGCCATCATGTCCTTTATCATCCAATAAATCAGAAAGATCAAAGTTTCCTTTTTTGGTTTCCTCGTCATGACAGTCAAAGCAATATTGCTCGAGGAGCTCTATGGACTCTTCTTCGAGTAACGTAACTTTGGATTGCGAATCAGAAAGGAATGAAACTGAGAGTCCACTAATCGTAATCAGATATAGAATTACTCGTCTCCTTAATGTCAGAAATAAATTCAAAGGCCCAAGTGATTTTATTTTGTCACTAATAAAAATGACGCCTTAATTTGTACCGTGATTGGGATTTGTCCTGGCGCAAAGGCATCATTTATAACTGCTTGTTCGTTAGTAGCATAAACATTATTAAAATTATTTCTGGAGTATCCGAACCTTTCTTCCTCGATAAATAGTGGCTTGCCAATTTCCGAATCCAGAGTGATGGCAAGTGTTTCAGCCTTTTCTTTGGCTGCTAGTAAAGCTTTTTTTCTGGTCTCATTCTGATGCTTAATTCTCTTGGAGTTGTTGTAAGTGATTCCATTTAAAGAGACATTCTTCATGCGTGAAATCCCGCTCCAAAGATCTTTGTACTTTGATAAATCCGTTACTTTGAAGTTGATACTGGATGAGGCCTGATAGCCATCCCTGACTCTGCCCTTGAGCTTAGAGGAAACGAAATGTTCACCAAATTCCATTCCTGATGTCTGAATGCAGTGTTCCGGTAAGTCATTTTCCATTAAAAAATCCAGAACTGATTGGACAGTAGAACTATGAGCTTTGGCCACTTCCTCAAGGCCCGGTTCCTTATTGCTAATTCTGATTTTCCAATCCATCTGATCTATGGCTACTGAAGTTGTTGCTGTGCCGTACACGGTAACATGCGGAGGATTGTCGGCTGCACTGGACACTAACACTGTGAACATTAAAGTGCTTAGCAGTAGTGTGGCCTTTCCAATATCTGAATTTGTTATTAGTTTCATAATATAATTGGCGATTTTGATAGCTTTATTTTTCCTATAAGAGACTTGATAAAGTTAAGTCCTATTGACTCAGAAGGCTAGTTTGATCAGTAGATTTTATCTGCGGTGCTAATAGCGCCTTGTAAGAAAAATCCGGTCGTTTTTTAGGCTACTAGGATTAATTTACCTGGGACTATTTTTTCTTTGCCTGGCTTCCTGACAGGTCATAGCAACGGATTTCCTTGTCGTTTCTGCAGAATAGTTTTCTATCTGCTAGAGCCGGATGAGACCAGACTAGCGTTCTCCCACCGACTGAATGCGTTGGCTCAATAATTTTTGTTCTCGATATTTCTTCATAACCTTGAGGTATAAGCTTCGCAGAAATCATTTCTCCATGATCATTAAAAATTAGGGTCTGATCACTCGGCTTATGATATACAGTGAAAGCGCTTGGCCATGCCCCACGACCGGACCCGTCTTTCCTTAAAAGTGGGATTCTACTTTCCCATAGTCTCTTTCCGGTCATCATTTCAACACATCTAAAGAGACCCCTTTGGCCTGCAGAGTAGATGTATCCGTTTTGCACATGAGCGGTATTGAGGACTCCGGCAACTCCTAACCTTCGATCAAGTCCCCATAGAAGGGATGCGGATCTGGAATCTTTACTTACCGTCACTGTGCCGGACTTTCCATTATATCCCATAATATATACCAGATCATTCCATACCCTAGGCGCACCGATCGCCATTCCGAACTCAGGTTTAAAATCCACTGACCAGTAAATTTCTCCGTTATCAGGGTCAACGCCGTTCACTGTTTCCCCGTGCCAGACGATCAGTTGTTTGGTCCCGTGAATGGTTTCGATTACCGGTGTTCCGTAGCCAGGTTTCTTAGAGTCCAAGCATTTCCATTTTTCTTTACCTGTCCTGTAATCAAAGGCCACGAGCGTTTGGCCCTTTCCCCCCACGGTACAAATTAAAGTTTCCTTGTATATTATGGGGTGGCAGGCTGTTCCCCATTCTGGATTTTCGATCCCATAATTAGTAATTAAATTCTTGGACCATACCAGTTTTCCATTTTCTGATTGGTAGGCGTTGAGTTGGCCCTCTGCCCCCAAAGTAAAGACATGACCGTCATGAACGAGCGGCGTAGTTCTGGGGCCTATCGCATAGATGAAGACTGAGGTGTAAGTTGAATCATATTCATGAGACCAAACCATTTTTCCGCTCTCAGTACTAAGACAGATGACTCTTTCTTTTCCTTTTATTTTTGCTCTTACAAAGTTGGGGTTTGTTCCGGGTTTAATTTTTTCGGGTTCATAGGGTTCTGATTTCCTGTCCATTACAAAGACCCTATTTTCTGAGACGGAAGGTCCCGAGTATCCGCTGCCGATTGGTTGAGACCAGAGGAGTTTTGGCGGGTACTTCTCAAAATCCAGATGAACCCCTGATTCATTCCAGACCGTGTCCCTAGTCGGGCCCAAATATTGGGGCCAATCCTCTGCGCGCAGACTCATAGATGATCCAAGACCACATATGATTAATGTATAAAAAATGATGCGCATCGCAGAATTTGTCTAGGGCCAGAATGTGATTTATTGAGGGCTCTTAGGAAGGTTTAATCTTTGAACTTTTTCAGGGTATAGAATTCTATAAAAAGAATTTCTCTCCAGAAAATCATTTGAGATTACGATTTCACTTTTCTGTGGTGATTCAATGAGTTCAATTACTGACCACTGATTTCCTAGTGGAGTTGATTCTTGTAACTGATAAGAAACATCGAGATAAAGGTCACTGATAAGAATGGAACCTGTGCCATTATTTATTTCAATTTTAGGTTCTGTTACAGGTACTGGTATCAGTGTTTTTATGGGCTCACCTGGGACTGACTCTCCCATGATTTGTATTCCTCCTATGAATGAACCTCCACCGTAAAGAGTGTCTATTGTGAAGGTGATCGAATCAATTAATAGTGGAGATTCATCCGTTCCAAAAATTGCGTAATGAGCTTCAGGTGCTGTTCCATCCCCATCGTCAGTGACTGTGGTTGTCTGTACAAAAGTAACAGGAGCAGTTGGTGATGCTGATGTCTGGTAATAAAAGGTTGAGTTTCCGTCCGAGATTGAAGCTCCTCTATTTCCTAGATAGCCACCCACGTAAACGATGGCCTTGTAACCGTCAGGGAAAGTGGCATTGAGTCCCATAAATGTAACCGATGTTGGTGAATTGGTTCCTGTGAAGTCATCGACCCCTGCTTTGATCGGGGTATTGTTATATGCCGCATTTCCTGTTCCCCAGTTATTGGGGTGTTTAATGGAGAGACTGACGTCCGTTTTCTCGTTGAGGTTGTTGGTTAGCTCGGTTGCCTGATCTGTCTTGTGGAGATTAACCCAACTATCTGTCACGCTGTCTAATTCTTCAATACCGAAGGTTTCACCGTTATTTATTCTTTGAGGATCTCCTGTGTACTCTGTGAAATTAGTGCTGATAATTCTCTGGTTACTTCCTTCAGTGTTCTTGTCACTGTAATCGAGTGCTTCGGCTGTCCTGGGGCTAGTCGTTGCTTTGTGAGCATTGAACCAGTTCTCCATTATCTGGATTCTGTTTTTTTGTGGGTGTTCTTCTGGAATTTCCTCTATCGAGGAATATCCATCGATCAGATTTTCAGTTTGCTCGAGTTCTTCCATTATATTGAAGAGCTCCAATTTTCCGTCGGCGTTGGTTCTTTTGTAAAACCACTTTCCCTGACCATCATCCATCCGGACTCCACGATAGTCACCGACGCTATAGAAATGGAAATTTCTCAAGGGATCCAATTCATCGGGTTCTTCAGAGAAGAGCAATGAGAGGAGGCTAACCGAATCATAGTGTTGATCCTCTTCGACTTTGCCTCCGGTCAGATCAATGACGCTAGCAATCCAATCGATTACAGAAACGAGATGTTGGCACTTAGTGTTGGGAGGTATGATTGAGCCTTTCCTAGTTCCGTCTCCCCATTTCCAAATCATTGGAACCCGGTGACCCCCTTCATAAATGGACGACTTCTTTCCGCGTAATGGACCATTTGGGTCTTGCCCGGCAGCGATCTGAGCCTGACCTCCCCTAATTGCACCTCCATTGTCACTAGTGAAAATGATGAGTGTATTTTTTTCAATACCTAGTTCTTTGAGTTTATCTAGTAAGAGTCCTAGCTGCGCATCTAGATCATAAACGAAATCTGCCCTGGGGCCTATCTGACTATGACCAGCTGCTTTGATTCCATTCACTGAAGGAGTGAGTGGGATATGGATTGCTGGTGTTGCATAATATAGGAGGAAAGGCGTTCCAGGTTCGTTTGCCACATGCTCTTCCATGAATTCTTGCGCAAAGTGAGATAGGATCGGCCCGTGTTCACTTGTATCGAATTCGGAGTCACCATAACCGACCTGTATCATCTCACCGTTACCAACTCTCTGGCCCTTACTGAACGAACGGAGCACCGAATCACCGGAAACATC
>JABSSR010000463.1 GCA_013213965.1 Verrucomicrobiales bacterium
CAATACCAGTCACTGCCCAATAACGTATAATCGGATCATCATCAGCGATGGCACTCATCAGTTCTCCAAGAACCGAAGGCCCTTCTGATGCTTTTGTAGCAATTGAAACCAAACGTTGAACTTGATTCTTATTAGATAATTTTCCATTCATGATTTCAAATCTAGAACCAGCCACTTTCTCTCTTATTTCGATCTCCGCCTCAGGGATCAGACCAATGTCACCTATTTCAGATTGCCATTGCGCCAAATGTGCTCGCATTTTCTTTAGGATCAATAAGTGCTCGGGGTTACCTGCCAAGTTGCGAATTTCGTGTGGATCATTCTTAAAATCATAAAGTTCTTCAACAGGTTTTTTGCTGGTTGAAAAAATCTTACCGGTGTTAGTCAGGGATCCCTCCTTCTCGGCTCTCCTTATCTCACGCATGGTCGCTCCTTTTTCCGGAGTATTCATGTACTGATAGTAGGGCTTCAACGGCTCAAAGTTCCGAATGTATCGATAACGCCCATCAAAAATAGAACGTATAATATCGTATCGTTCATCCATTCTGTCTCTGGCCCCGAAAACAAAACGACGAGGAGCGGATAATTTCTGACCAAGAAATGCTCTGCCCTGCAATTTCTTAGGAACTTCAATCCCAGCTAGGTTTAATACCGTAGGACCCAGATCAACTGAGCTTACCAATTGCGTATCGACTTGTCCCTCCTCCTTACCCGGAACACGAACGATCAAAGGGATATGTGTTCCAGAACCATAAAGCCAACGCTTTGCACGAGGCAATCCAACACCATGATCGGCCCAGAAAAATATGATTGTTTCCTCGTAAAGCCCAGCATCTTTAATTTCCTTGATAAGAGATCCTGCCCAAGAATCCATTGCTGTAATCAGTTCATAGTTTCTTTTCCAGTCCTCACGGACCACGGAAGTGTCCGGATAATACGGAGGCAATGTCTCTAACTTGGACGGATCCTGCCTCTGTTCAGGTTTTAGGTTTCTCGTAACAGCCTTGTACTTACCTTCGGAAGCGATTCCACTCTCGTGACATCCAGTATAATTAAATACTGCAAAAAAAGGCTGCTCTTTTTTTCGATTCTTCCAATGAGCTTTTGAACCGCTCTGGTCCCAGATTTCTCTAGTCGATGGTCTTGAAAACTGATAATCCGTCTTTGAGTTATTTGTGCAGTAATATCCAGACTCCCTAAGAAGAATTGGAAAAGGTTTGAGCCAGGACGGGAGAACGGCATTGCACCTCATATGATGGGTACCAATACTGTTCTGATACATGCCAGTTATAATTCCACTGCGGCAAGGAGCACAAACACCCGCAGTCGTATAAGCGTTGGTAAAACGGATTCCCTCGGATGACAATTGATCAATGTTGGGAGTAATAGCATGCGGATCACCATAGCAACCAAAATGAGGTCCAATGTCCTCTGCAGAAATCCAAAGTATGTTCGGCTTGGCACATACGTTAAGACATGAACACAGTGGAATTATAAAACCAAACAAAAGTATCTTCTTAATCATCGGGCAAATTCAGTAGTCATTCGTTTTAAGAAAGGAAAGATTAGTAGTCATTTAAATATGAATACTGAGTCTTCTTCAAGGATCAGATTACAATTGTTAGAAATAGGCATCTCATGCTGCAATAACCTAAGCAAAGTGGTATGTTTTTTATGGACCGGATCCACTCATATTTAATCATCGTTTAATACAGCCGCTCCCTAATACTACAGTGAGCATGATACACGAAGTCAATTGACGTTGATGAATATTTCATTCTAAGGTCATCTATTCTCTAAAATTATTAAGAGCACATGAAGACGTTTCCATTAATTCTAACTTTATTGATATTCATCAACCCTGTCATTTCACTTTCAAAACCAAAGCTACGGGTAGGACACGCTCAAAAACCGAATCAGGCCTCAGCAGAATTGGAGTCTATTCGTAAGAGCACTAAGGACCTCGAAAGTTGGGAAAAAAGGAAAGCTACCGTCATAAAAGGAATTTTGAAAGGAGCGAAACTCACTGAACTGCCTGAGCGCAAGTCACTGAACCCACGCTATGTTAAAAAACAAATCCACAAAGATTATAGCACTGAAAATGTGGCCATAGAAAGCTCGCCAGGATATTTTGTGACTGGGACCCTGTACCGCCCAACACAATTCAAAGGATCATTGGCCGGCATCCTTTGTCCGCACGGACACGGAGGAAGATTTAATGCAGCAAGACAAACACGGTGCGCAGTTCTGGCTAAGATGGGGTCTGCTGTCTTTCAGTATGACATGATGGGATACGGTGATTCAAAGGAGGTTGGTTGGAATCATGGGAGAACACCTGAAATCCTCAGAATGCAAACATGGAACAGTATGCGTGTTCTTGATTTTGTCTTAAGCCTTCCAAATGTGGATCCAGATAGAATAGGAATGACCGGATGCTCTGGCGGAGGAACGCAAACATTTATTCTCTCGGCCCTAGATGATAGGGTCAAAGTGTCCGTACCAGTCTGTCAGGTCTCTGCCCACTTCTTTGGAGGTTGCGTCTGTGAGAGTGGGATGCCCATTCACTGGAGCGAAACACATAAAACAAATAACGCAGAAATTGCTGCTCTAGCCGCACCCAAGCCCCAACTCATTGTATCGAATGGACAGGACTGGACACTCATGACACCCAGAACCGAATTCCCATTCATTAAACATGTGTATGAACTTTACGGAGCAACGACCAAAGTAGAAAATGCACATTTCAAGAATGAAGGACATGATTATGGACTATCAAAAAGGATGGCAGCTTACCCTTTCCTTGCAAAGCATCTGAACCTTGACCTTAATCTCGTGAAGGGCAAGAACAGTGAAATTGACGAATCTTTTGTTAAAGTTCAAACACAAGAAGAAATGATGGTCTTTAATGGAAAATATCCGGAAAATGCGGTTCCTCCAAATACTCCACTCCCCTAAAAAATTATATAAAGATTAAGGATTTACCCAAGATGGAACTGTACCGTCACCTGTCGACTTTCCTTTAAGAACCCAGGAAAGATTAAATTTTGCAACGGCCGATCCTCCCTTAGGGCCACCTTCAAAATGGTGGTAAATCATGCCTTCAGTATTGGTTCCGGGTCGTCCGGATGTAATTGAAGAATATGCATGGTTACCTGCAAACACTAGTCGTTTAACAGGCCAGGTCTTTCCTCCGTCAAAGCTTGCCCAGACCGTTCCCTGCTTACGACCACCTTCACTGTCACAGTTACTATAGATCAATATATCACGACCCTTAATAGCAAGACGAGTCAGGCCGCCCATGCACCCATAATTAGTATTCTGTGGACCGTCAGGAAGAACTTCACAGAACTTGAGATCATTCCAAGTCTTACCGCCGTCCTTACTTGTAGCGGTCCAGCGTCTTCTAGGATTTGCACCCTCCTCGGCCCAATGACGCCTCGAATTGTAATAAATGGTACCGTCACTTAATTCTGCCAACGTGGCTTCGCCGGTACCATTCGCCGGAAAAGGGTCACTAGTGTTCCAGGTCTTTCCACCATCATCACTATAGATTGCGTTTGTATAGTGCTTAGGCCAAAGACTGCGATCATTTTTACCAGCATACCACCGCGAGGGTCGGATCAGTCGGCCCTTGTGTTCGCCATGCCTCAAAGTAATCCCATGTTCATTCATGTGCATGGAGGGAGCATTTCCTTTTGAATCAGGTTTAATATTAGTGGAAATCTTCTGCCATGACTTGCCATCATCTTTGCTGCGGTAAACTGAGATCGGAGCAGGTGGATGATGATCCTCAACAAATGCAATGATATCACCATTCACCTCATTCACGGTAAGGCCCCCAGTCTGAAAGCCTGGCTTTGCTATAACGATATTCGGACCCCAGGTCTTTCCTCCGTCCTCGCTCCTCCTCGCTCTCACATGACTGGTTCCCCAGGTAGCA
>JABSSR010000464.1 GCA_013213965.1 Verrucomicrobiales bacterium
CATTGGCTGCCACATTTACGCATAGCAGTAAAGTGGAGACAACCGTCACGATTAAAAACCTCAAGAGATTAATTGATACAATTTTTTGGTTCATTCAAATTAGTTAGCTTGGGTTCACTTTATTACTAAGTGTTTCATTTACGGTTATCGACTCTTTATTATTGGGCAATCCTCTTAGCTGTTAACGAGGGACTAAGGATTTACTTAAAGGCTTCTCTTAACTGCTTCAAGCGATTCATTATCTTCTGTTCTGAATCCAAAGCAAACCATCTCATTGATCCTTCTCCGAGTGAGCTTACAGAAATTTTTATATTGGTTTTTTCTTGATCATCAGGATTCAGAATATGCACGAAAAAAAAGCCGCCAGAATCAAGTGAGGATGACCAGGTAGGTAAATAAATAAGTTCGATGCTCTTATCTGAGGATAACCATATGGCAGGGCTAGTAGTGACATCAAATTGGATAGGATCCTTTCCATTGATAAGCATCCTGAACCCACCCGTTTCAGGCTCAGTCTTCCAACCAAGGCCGCCCACGAAACACAAAGTCATAGTTTCTTTACGTTTCTCTTTGTTGAAAGGAAAAGTCCATGACATGCGGACCCCTTTCTCAGATTGGCGAATAAATGTTCTTTCAACAAAATCTCCTGAAAAATTATGCCATTCGGTTCTCTGACCCTGTCCACTAATCATCTTAGCAGAAGTGGGTATAACCGATCCAATGCCTTCTCGGACCTTTTTTACAACTGCCTTTTCTTTCTCCGACTTAGGTTCCTTTAGCCACGAAGCAATCCGCTTAAAAATGGCGGGTTCAAGGCTAGGGAAACGATGAAATGGTGCAGTCTCCTGATTCTCCTTCGCCCCAAAATCTTTTTTAAGTAAGTCCGTTACGGCGGCCACCACAGTATCTTCCACTTCAGGTAAGTAAGGACCCGGTAATCCATAATAGACTTGTGAAAATTCAGCCTCATAGCCTCCTTCCTTTAAGACTCTTTTAGAAGGTATATAACCGGGCATATCATTTGACCAAGCACTAATCCATAACCTTTTCCAATCCAATTCACGGTTCAGTCGTACGGAATAATCAACCACGACTTCACCTGCAAGAAAAACCATTGCTAGTCGGTCACCGAATTTCCAGGACTGTATGGGGTAATCTACTTCGGAAGAGATTTTACCATTAGAATCAAGCTGACTGAGCATTTCCTTGGCAAGTTCTCCATGGAAATTACCTGCACTTTTCTGGGCATCCCAATGCTTCCTAGGCGAAGGTTTCATCAAAGGTAATTTAGCGGTAGATCCAGTCACAGAAGTTACACCCGGCAAAGGAATCATTTCTTTCTCCAATAAACTCTTCACTTCTTTAGCAATACTTGAGCCATGTTTCTTGGCATCTCCTAAACCCCCGCTCGGTTGAGGGCCAACATCTGCTCCACAGCCAATAGTCATTAAAGATACAGCAGATTTAAATTCCTTCTCAATCATCTCATTTGCATAACCGGCCCAATCACCACCCACATGATTGCGCGAACCTACCGTGGTACAATGACAGGCATAATTGGCCCACACGGCTCGAGCATTTCCTTTAACATCACGAGCAACAAGGACAGGAAGGCTATGATCGACTGGGCCATTTCTTTGAAAACCAAAACCTGCCCATTTTCCTTCTCTGATCAGTCTCCGGTTCCCTCCAAATTGAACCATTCCACGTGACCATCCAAGTTGCATTGGCTCTCTTTTCTTCAATGCTTCCACTACCACTGTTTCCATTTTATTAATTAAGAAATTAGTATAATTATCAATTCCTTTTTCCTGATCTGGACTAGCGCGTCCGGCCCAAAGAATAGGTGCATAGCCTCTGAGATTCGGTGCGTTATGGGTATGAGTAGCTGCTACAACTAAGTTCTTCTCTGGTATGCCCCGTTTGGATAAACGCTTTGCAAGAAGAGATCTCAGTTTTCCTGGAACACCACAATTATCCACAACTACAATTACAGCGGGTTCATTCCTCCCAATGACCATGCATCTGGCCCAGAGAGAACTATCAATTCCATCAAACTCCTTTGTCCTACCACCGTACCCAGCAAGTACTACAGGTTCTCTCGGAGTCACATCGACCTTGGCCACGCCAACCTGAACATTCAATTCAGAATCAGGATTGGCTATTGTCGGCAACTTCCATAACCCACACAAAATAATTAGGCCAAAAAGCCTAATGTCTCGAAATATTTTTACTGAAAGAATTTTCATAAATCACTCATCTACTCTAAAAAAAACCGACCCCAGTTAATACTGGGGCCGGTCCATAAGATCGATTTAGCTTAGCTAATTTTTTCTATTAAAGATAAAAAAAGCTTAGCTGTTTTTCTTTATTGCTGTGACAACGAAACGGCTCTTTGCAGAACCCATTGCTTCTACAGCAACTTTCTTTGTTACATCAGCTTTAGCACAAGAGAAAGTGACTTTCTGAGTCTTAGGCTTATCTCCTTTAGTGATAACGATGTTAGTTGCATTAAACTTCTTTTGGAATGCCCCACGGACATACTTTTGACAGCCTGCTCATGTAACACCAGTCATCTGCACAATGTATGCAGTTGTTTTCGCATCTTTATCAGCAGCAGCAACAAAGCCAAGGCTGAGAGCAAAGACGCCCATCGTAGCAATGATTAATTTCTTCATTATTAATAAGTTAAATTGAGTTTTTCGATCGATTGGACGGATTATATACTAAAAAATTCGAATTGTCACTTCAGATTAGGAAAATTATATTCATCAAATATTAATATTTTAGTCATTATTAATTAAATTATAAGCTTTCCTTGAGTTAAATAGGTTCGGAAACCTTCTCATTGCTCTGTTTCATTTCTGGAAATTATCCTAACAAGTCGGTCAATATTCTGATTCATTCGGGTTAAATAATCAGATTCTCCTGTTGAACTGCCCTGAGAAATTATTTCACAAGGGCTAAAAACAACACTGTTAATGTTCAGACGAGTTTCTAGGATTTTGATGTTCTGAGATGAAGGTTCTGATTCCCATAACAATAAGCGTATTGATTTTTTTTTAGTATAAGAGCCAATTGTTTTTATCTGCTCTTCAGAAATAATCTTATCTGGTACAAGATCAAGATTCGTAATGTCCCAGTCATATCTGCGTGCCAGATAATTGTAAGCAGGGTGAGATGCAAAAGTAGGAGGCATTCCAATGGCATCCATTCGAACGTGCAACGCATCTAGGTCCGCTTCCAACTTTGTATGGTTTTTTGAGAACTCATCACGATACTTCGGCCATCTGACACACATTGCCTGAAAAATATTATGGCTAGCTTCTTTCGCGTTTAACGGGTCAAGCCAAGTATGACCATCAATCCCTTCGTGAGCATGCGTCCCTGCAGGACCATGGCGATGTTCGGCTGTGCCTTCATAGTGAATTAAATCTTCACTGGATAACTTCAAACTTTCTATGACGCGTGATAATGGAAGATTAACCCTACCTACCCATTTTTCAAAATACGCACCATTAAGAATTATGAGACTTGCAGATTGATACTTAAGTATTGAACTACGGGATGGTTGCCAATGAATGGGATCCTCAGTATCCGGTACCGGACACTCAACCGGAACAAGGTCTCCGGAAATACTTTCAGCAAAATATGTGGTTGGGTAAAAAGTAGTAAGTATTAGGTCTTTGTTTGATTTTGAAACTGGAGAAGCATCATGAGAAGGTGAGCAGCCTATTCCCATGAAAGACAAGGAAACAAAACTCAAAAACAAAAACTTCATTGTTTATAGAAAAAACGATCTGCAAGCCCTCAAAGGACACTGCAGATCGCTTCGTGATTTTTATAAGCTTTTCTCAGTTGCCTAATGGCAATGGAATAAGCTCTTTTAGAATTTACTTGTGGCCGTGCTCAGCACCGCCTTTGCAGCACTTACCATCAGATCCACAACAATTTGTTGTGGCACAAGAACTAAAGGAAAAAGCAACCATTGCAGCTGCTCCAATAAGAATGAGAAGTTTTTTCATACGAGTCATAATAACAAAGATATTAGACAAATTTGACCAATTTTGCAATCAGAAACCCCCCAACAAATTGATTTAGGACCAAAAAACTAGTTAATGCACAACTCTAATCAATTATTTTTATGCACTGACCTGCTCTAACCAGTTCCGGGCAATGAGTTCGTGACCTTGGGGCAATGGGTGAACTCCATCCCAGATCCATTGTTCCGGACCTGCTAACTTGGCTGCTGCATCAAAAACTTCCTGTGTCTTAACGTGTACTGCATTAAAATCTCTCGCGAGTTGGGAGACCATTTTACCCATCTTGTTTATCTGGGCCCTACTGATGTCCCATTCACCGCCCTTATTCATCCACCAGCCAGATTTCAGAACAAAGGGATCAAGGAGAACAATGCGAAGCTTTTCATTGGCTTGCCGGGTCTTAGTTAAAATCTCGCGATAATCCGATTCCCATTGGTCTGATAAAA
>JABSSR010000465.1 GCA_013213965.1 Verrucomicrobiales bacterium
GGGCATCGCCTTCTTTCTTTTAATGATTTACTTTTTTTGTCACGATAAGTTAAGGAAATGAGTAAAGAAAAGACAAATGCCTGGGGACGTGAAACTATGTCTGTTCATGGCGGCCATAATTACGGAGGAGAAACGGGCGCAGTAATTCCTCCTATATATATGACGTCGACCTTTGAAAGTGGTAACGCTGAAGGTTTTGATTATACTAGATCAGGGAATCCTAATTTCAGAAATCTAGAACAGGTTCTAGCTAATTTGGAAGGGGCAAAAAGGGCGTCCGTTTTTGCTAGCGGTGTGTCGGCGATAACGGCCATCACATCGACCCTTTCATCAGGAGCAAAAATTGTTGCTGAAGAAAATATTTATGGGTGCACATATAGGTTGTTTGAACAGGTGTTTGCCAAGTTTGGTATTGAAGTAGAGTACCTTGATCTTACCTTACAAAAAAATATAGATTTGATAAATGGAATTGAGCCTCAGTTAGTCTGGATAGAATCACCTACTAATCCTCTTTTAAAGATAATTAATATCAAGTTAGTGGCTCAAGCGGCCCATGAGGCAGGGGCTTCTCTGGTCGTTGATAACACATTCGCCTCTAGTTGCCTGCAACAGCCTTTAGAGCTGGGTGCAGATTTATCTCTTCTCAGTACGACTAAGTATACTAATGGTCATTCTGACACATTGGGAGGTGTGGTGTGTTCGGCTTCTGATGAATGGGGTGACAAAATGGTTTTTGCTCAAAAGGCCTTAGGATTACAACCTTCTCCTTTTGGTTGCTGGTTAATTCAGAGAGGATTGAAAACTCAAGAGTTACGAGTTAAGCGTCATTGTAGTAATGCACTTGCAGTCGCTACATTCTTTGAGAGTGAATTTAGCGATGCCGTTGTCCGATATCCATTTCTAGAGTCCCATCCTCAATATGATATTGCCAAAAAGCAAATGCTGGGTGGTTCAGGTATTGTTACTGTTGATTTAGGTATGACTCTCGAAAATACACGAGATTTTCTGCAGGGATTAAAGTTGTTTACAATGGCTGAGAGCTTGGGAGGAATTGAGTCGTTGAGCTGCCATCCTGCGTCAATGACGCACGCGTCTGTGCCAAAAGATGTGCGTGAAGGTGTCGGAATTACAGATTCTCTTTTCCGACTTTCAGTTGGAATTGAGAACGAAGAAGATTTGATCAGTGATATCAAATCTTCTCTAGCGGCCCTCCGATCTTAAATAATAAGATTTCTATATCAATGACTTTATAATGGATCAACCTAGCTCCAGAGATGTTTTAACTGATCCTCCATGGAGGACAGAGGATCTTGGCCTTCCGTTGCCTGATTCACCATATGCAGTGTCGGTTTCTTTACCTAACTGGCATCATGTTATTGGTTACGAAGAAGGGGATCAGAACATATTGAGAAGTCTCAGGACTGGATACCCTAGATTTTTTGTTTCACGGATAATTAAGGAACTTGAGAGCAAGGTATTGCTGTCGTTGGATGCTTCGAAAACGAAGCAATGCTTGGTTTTTCCGGGATTGGCAGCAGCTAGGAGGTGCCAAGATTATATGATTCAAAGAACTGATGGGTGGGAGATTGAAGTTGAAGAAGTGCTTCAGGGTCATGCTAGCGTAGTGCTGTTTCCAAATGATATTGCTGACATTGCTGCTAAGTATTGGAGGTATTTCGGTGAAGGGATCAGTGTAAGGCAAGCCGAATCGTTACTTGCTGCAAAGGATGAAAATAAAGAACCGGGAATTAATGCAGGTAAAGAAATCAGAGAGAAAATAGCTTCAGACTCTGATCAGAATTCTGAAGACGTTTTTCTTTTCCCTTCGGGAATGGCGGCAGTCGCGGCTACGCATCGAGTCTTAATTTCCATGTCACCGGGTCTGAGATCAGTTCAATTTGATTTCCCTTATGTGGATGTACTTAGATTGCAGCAAGAAATTGGTTCAGGAGTTGTATTCTTACCTTCAGCAGAAAAATCTAGCATTGCATCATTAGAAGACATAGTTGAGGGAGGTGAGTCCCTCTGTGGCGTCTATTGTGAGGTTCCAAGTAACCCCTTATTGAGAAGTGCTGATCTCCCGAGAATATCTTCTATTCTTTCCCCGTTAGGAATTCCTCTAGTTGTTGATGATACTGTTGCGACTAATTTGAATGTGAATGTTTTTAAGTATGCTGATTTGGTTACGACTAGTCTCACCAAGTATTATTCGGGAGTAGGAGACGTGATTGCAGGTGCGGTTACTGTGAACCGTGATTCTGTTCATAGGGATCGTCTGAATGCATTATTGGCTGAACAGCAAGGTGATGGAATTTGGCATGAAGATGCAGTTGTTTTGAGGCAGAATTTGACTGATTACAAAGAACGAGTGATGCGTGTAAATGAGACAACACCTCAACTCGTTGAATGGTTGAGAGATCATGATGCGGTTGAGAGGGTCTGGTATCCTAAATACGAAACACGTGAGAACTACGAAGCTGTCAGAAAGAATGGAGGGGGTTTTAGTGGACTTTTTTCAATTCTCCTCAAGAATCCTGAAAATAATAGTTCTGTGTTTTATGATTCATTAGAGCTCTGTAAAGGGCCTAGTCTGGGTGTGAAATTTACAATTGTTTGTCCATACACTTTACTTGCTCATTATGAAGAGTTGGATTGGTGCGAGGATTTAGGTGTTTCCCGTTGGCTCTTGAGGGTGAGTGTGGGGCAGGAGTCTTACGAGTACATACGAGGCCGTTTCGAGAAAGCACTCGAGAATATAATATAATATTTGGCCCGAAGTCGTTGGCGTTGAATTGTTTGCCAAATAGAAAATGTTGGATGCGGGGGTAGGATTTGAACCTACGACCTCCAGGTTATGAGCCTGACGAGCTACCGAACTGCTCTACCCCGCACTTTTATAATGGCGATGGTTAGGCTGTATTCAACTCTTAATTAACGCTAATTGGAAACTTTGTGAGTTTTTTAAGGATGGAGGCTTAAAAGAACCTAATAGTTTAATTGGGCTAAGTTTTTAGGAATGAATTTTCCTGACTTGCGGATGAGTTTATTATCAAACCAAATTTCTCCTCCACCATAATCAGATCGTTGGATGCAAACCATGTCCCAGTGAACTTGGCTCCGGTTGCCATTATCGGCGATCCCTTCATATGCTTGGCCTGGTGTAAAATGAAAGCTACCTGCAATTTTTTCATCAAATAAGATATCTCGCATAGGTTCCATAATTTTGGGGTTGAAACCGATAGCAAATTCTCCAATGAATCTGGCTCCAGGATCAGAGTCCAATATTTTGTTTATAGCTTTGGTGTTATTAGCAGTGGCTTTGACTATTTTGCCTTTCTTAAAGGTTAGTTGGATGTCATCAAAAGATATTCCCTGATAAATTGTGGGAGCATTATAGTTTATTACACCTTCAACGGAATTCTTTACTGGGGCACTGAAGCATTCGCCGTCAGGAATGTTATGAGTTCCTCCGCAGGCTATTGCTTCCAGACCCTTCATTGAGAATTTCAGGTCAGTGCCATTTCCCTTTATATGTACTTCTTTCGTTTTAGACATTAATGATTCTAGACGTTTCATTGCAGGAACTAATTTCTTATAATCGAGGAGACACACCTCAAAGAAGAAGTCCTCGAACGACTCCGTGCTCATGCCGGCTTGTTGTGCCATTGCGGGGTGAGGCCAGCGCAGTACGCACCAACGTGTTTTGTTAACGCGATAATTTTGGACAGCGCGCATTTTTTTCATGGCTAGTGCCATGTCTTTTGATGGGACGTCAGCGGTCTCGGTTATATTGTGGCTTCCCCGAAGCGCAATGAATGCATCCATTTGTTTCATTTGGTGCATAGAATATTTGGCCAGGCTGTGGTACTGTTTTTCGGTGCCGCCTTTAAGTAATTCTCTTCCGATTCTTGCGCTGTGCAGGTTCACGAATGGTTGCGCCCCTACTTTCCTGATAGCTCTTATGAGAGCAATGGGAACGGCTTCCGGAATATCGTACGCATCAATTAATACATTATCTCCTCGCTTCACTGAGGTTGAATAACGGACAAGTTGAGTGGCAAGTTGATCTATACGTGGGTCGTGCATGATTCTCTAAGTGGCAATAGATTAGATGATTGGTGAAATGTATAGCATTTCTCTATAGCTAATATAATTAAATTTTCTTCTATTTATTCATATTTTCGAAGTTGCATTAGCAGAGCGGGGGGATTCAGTGGTGCTGTTCTGAAGTATTCACGAAAATTTGATCTGGCAGACTTAAATCCGTCACAGCGGGAGGCGGTGAAGCAGATTCACGGCCCTATTCTTATTCTCGCCGGTGCCGGAACAGGTAAGACGAGAACTGTCATTTCAAGAGTGGCACATATGATAGATGGAGGCATAGCTCCTAGTCATATTTTAGCTGTGACTTTCACGAACAAGGCGGCAAATGAAATGCGGGAAAGGATCGCAAGCATTGTTAAAAAAGAACAGGCAAAGGAAGTTACAGTATGTACGTTCCATTCACTTTGCGTCCGAATTTTACGTCAAGGAATTGATAGGATAGGGTATAAGAAAAACTTCACTATATATACCGGTTCTGATCAGGTTGGGTTAATAAGGAAGTTAATCGCCAGGAAGGCTGCAAAGGATGAATCATTGGATCACAACTTGGCATTGAGCCTTATCGGTAGGAGTAAGAATAAGGGAGTTCCTGTGTCAGAAATTAATGATTCTCTCATTAGTGAGGTTGAGAAAGCGTATAATGCTGAGCTGAAGATTCTCAATGCATTGGACTTTGATGATTTGCTGCTATTTGCAGTTAAACTGCTCAACGAGAATGAGGATTTACTCTCATTTTGGAGAGACAAGTTTCAATTCATTACCGTTGATGAGTTCCAGGACACGAACGGTCAGCAAATGAAATTAATTCAGAGCTTGGTTGGAGAAGAGCAGAATATTTGTGTCGTTGGAGATGACGATCAGTCGATCTATGGATGGAGAGGAGCGGAAATCACTAACATTCTAGATTTCGAGCGCTTTTTTCAGAAGCCAAAAATAATCAAGCTAGAGCAAAACTATCGTAGCACCCAAGCAATATTGCATACAGCTAATTCAGTTATTTGCCATAATTCTGGCCGGAGGGACAAGAAATTGTGGAGTGAAAATGTCACCAATGAAAATGTCAGAGTAGTGGCAATGGCTGATGAGAATGCTGAAGCTCAGCTAGTGGTGGATGAGATTCTGGAAATGACTGCCACAGAAAAGAGAAAGTATGAAGATTTTGCTGTCTTATTCAGAATGAACAGTCAGTCCAGACTTTTCGAAACAAAATTAAGGGAATATAAAATACCTTACAGGGTCATCGGGGGGCAGTCCTTCTTTGATCGTCGTGAAATTAAGGATCTTATTGCGTATTTGAGCATAATTAGAAATCCTGA
>JABSSR010000466.1 GCA_013213965.1 Verrucomicrobiales bacterium
GCTTGCCTGAAGGAGTCGATGCTAACTCTAAATTGAAAGAAGGTTTAGTGGTCTTGGCCTTACTGCCGCTATTTTCAAGTAATCCACCCGAGATCCATGAGCTGATCAGGTCGAGTCTTTCTTGAGAGAGTTTTTCTCCTTTTGGAGGCATTTTTGGTTCTTCTGCATGGCTCGCGGAGAGGAAGAGTCTGCTACTGCCGGGATTCCCTGAACTTACAATTTCTCCGGAAGAGCCACCCTGCATGGCGGCAGTGTAAGTTGTTAAGTCTAGTCCCCCCTTGGCTTTGTCTGGGTTGTGGCAATTCAGGCAACGGTCAGCAAAGATTGGGCGAATATGTTCATCATAATTGAATTTCTTATCAGCGGCCTTTGCAACTGCTATCAAGGATGGAAATAAAAATACGAATCTCGTTAAACCAAGAATCCCATAAGATAGTCTTTTGGTTGTTTTATTAGAGCCCATTGTCACTTGTTAAAGAAGTATGAATTTGTTAACTAGTGGTTAAACATGAATTCTTTGGCATTCAGAAGAGCCCAGAACACATCTTCTAAATCCTGTTTGATCTTCTTCGGATCAGCATCTATTTGGGCCAGTAGCTGACTTCTTTCTGTTTGTGTTGGTTTTCGTCCGAAAGCTCTGATATATAACGAATCAATGATTTGCTCGGGCGATTTCCCTTCAGTGATCATGGTTGCTACGACTTTACCGCTCACAATTCGGCTGCCCGTTGCATCGCCATTAATAAGATGCAGAGCCTGACCCAAGTTTGGTTCCATCTTAACTTCACATGAACATACCGTCTTCCGTTCTGCTCTGCCAAAAGTTCTGAGAAAATAGTTAGAAACATTACCATCGGCAATTTGTACAGCTCTCGCTCCTACTGGAAGACCTTTAAACTTGTTCTTTGTTTGGGTGATTTGGCTGATGGCATCAAGTAATACTTCGGCGCGCATCCTACGTGACAGCGCATGTGAAAAGTTTTTTGTGTCACCTTCGTTGCTTGGATTGACTTTAGTGGAGAGTTGATAGGTGCGAGAAGTGCAAATATCTTTTACTAGGCGTTTGAAGTCATAATTGTATTCCGTGAACCGATTGGCGAGTGCGTTTAGTAATTCAGGGTTCGATGAAGGATTGCTTATCCTTACATCATCGACAGGATCAATAATTCCTATGCCAAAGAAGTGCGACCATACGATGTTGGCAAGGTTCCGAGAGAAGAAAGGATTTTCTGGTGAGGCCATCCATGCGCCGAGTATTTCTCGACGATCCTGTCCGCCCTTGATTTCTGGCTTTGCTGCGCCCAGAAAAACGGGTTCCTAGACTCTTCCGCCGACAGGGTGTTTCATGTCTCCGTTTGCTTTATTGTATACAATGACTTCACGAGGATCTTGAGCTCGCTTTCTTCCTATCTGTGAAAAGAATGCGGCAAATGAATAATAATCGTTCATTGTCCATCGATCGAAGGGATGATTGTGACATTGAGCGCACTGCAAACGCATTCCCATGAACACTTGTGCGACGTTCTCCGAGAGTTTGAGAGTGTCACGTTCGATCTGATAATAGTTCGTTGAAGGATTACTGAATGTTCCTCCTGTGGAAGATAAGAGTTCCTGAACAATTTTATTGAAAGGGACATTATTTGCAATGCGTTCCTGTAACCAATTGTAGTACAATAGAGTTGCCTTGTAACTCACCTGATTATTGGCATTAGTGCTGATTTGAAGGAGCTCAGCGAATTTCATTACCCATACCTCAGTAAATTCCTTGCGAGCTAACAATGTGTCTATAATCTTGTCTCGCTTGTCGGGAGATGTATTTTCAATGAATGCTGTGAATTCGTCTTCTGTTGGCAAGGTTCCTGTGATGTCGATGGTTGCTCTTCGCAAAAATTCTTCATCGGTGCAGAGGTCTGAGGGAAGTATCCGCAGCTTGTGTATTTTTTGTGCGACGAGTCCATCGATATAATTTTTGGGAGGGAATTCTGGTCTTTGGTAGTCTAGATTTTCAGGGATGACGATAATTTGCGATCCGACAGTAAAGGTTGCGAAACGGGCCATTACAAAGGCCTCACCGCGGTTACCGGCAGTCACTGTGCCATTCTTACTGATAGCAGCTGACGGAGCATTATTCGTTTCAAAGAGAGCTAGTGAAGTAACGTCTCTCGTGGTGCCATCAGAATACGTTGCCAAAGCAATGAATTGTTGAGTTGTTCCTTTACCCTCCAAGACGGCTTGTTTTGGATATATCTCAAGGGAAGTGGGTGCTGGTATGTCATTAGGATCGTCAGGAACTCCAGCCTGCAGCCATGAGAGAATGGAATTATAGTATTCTGATCCTTTCTCAAAGAGTTTTCCTCCGGTATGCGGGACGGCTTCAATGGTCTTTTCAATTATTAAGCTCTCGTCAGGAAATGCCAGATTGATGCGCCTTCCGGAAAGTTGTCTAGTGATACGGTAATAATCTCCGGCCGGATCGTAGCCAAATAGAGATAACATGAAGCCGTCCTGGCCTCTGGCGGAACCGTGACATGATCCGGTGTTGCAATTTGAACGCAAAAAGACCGGCATCACGTCCA
>JABSSR010000467.1 GCA_013213965.1 Verrucomicrobiales bacterium
CGCTGGCGCAATGATGACCGACGCTTGTGTTGCAAGATAAATTGAACTTAATGGGTCATCCGCAATCCCATTGGCAAACTTCGCTATTGTATTCGCTGTTGCGGGTGCAATAAGAATCAAATCAGACCGATCTGCCAGTTCGATATGTCCTGGCCTCCAGCTTTGCTTTTCATCGTGAAAGCTTGTGAAAACAGGATTCTTTGAAAGGACCTGTAAGGTTAATGGGGTGATAAATTCCTTAGCCTCGTCACTCATGACCACAGTCACCGAGTGCCCAGCCTTGGTCAAACTACTCGTAATGTCGGCAGACTTGTAAGCAGCAATTGAACCTGAAACTCCTAGAAGAACTTGCTTCATTATAATAAAATTAGAATCGCTTCCCAAAGACTCTTTGTCAAAGGCCGTTAAAAAATAAACTTTTTCCGCTCTTTAACTAGGTTCATCTTTTTTTTCATCAAGATATGACTGTAAAATTTCTACTGCTGCGGCTTGATCAATTAAATGTCTACTGCTTTTGGTAGTATGCCCGACATCATGTAATTTTTGTTGAGCCAGTGTAGTGGTGAACCTTTCATCCTGGGTGACCACCTTAATAGTTGGCATGGCACTGGTTATTTTATCGACAAAATCTGATACTTTTTGCGCTGCTTTGCCGAATGAGCCATCGAGGCTACGGGGCATGCCAATGACAATGATTTCAATTGATCTTTCGGCAGTTATTTCAGCAATTCTTGCAATTGGATTCGCTTCGCGGGCCTGAACGGTTTCAAGCGGATGAGCAAACATCCCCAAATCATCGCTAAAAGCAATTCCAATGCGGACTTCTCCATAATCTATTCCTAAGGCTTTCAAAATATAGCTGAACGGGGCGTTTCTCCTATAATAACTAAACGCAGAGCAAGCTCATGCATACTAACAACTTCATAACAATTTCTTTAATATATGAATATATTTAAATTTGCTTTATTAAATTACCTGCCAAATCTTCATCGATCTTAAACAAAAACACTATCTTGTTGTCTCTATCAATGAGGATGCTTCTTAATAGTGTTTTGTTTGAAAGCCAGGCCTCTATGAAAACGTAATACTTCTAGCCATTAGCTGTCCTCTCATAAAAATGCATTCATCCCGACTCATTTACCTCATCATTTTGAACCTATGCTTATTGCCCTGCGCCAAAGCAAATCTAGAATCACAACTTAAAAGAGCCGAAACCGCCGCTGACACGACTGCGATCATTGAAATCGCAAGGCGAATGCTTGATAAGACTCCGGAAGACTTAATTCTCCTTCGAAAAATAGCACGGGCCCAACTCAAAAATGATTCATTCTCAGAATGCAAAAAAACGCTTGTTCATTTGTCCAGCCTTTTGCGTAAAGAAGACGCTGAGGTTCTGGAAATGTTCGGTGACATTGAACTGAAAAAAAGCAATGAAACCAAGGATCCGCAAAAGGCTCTCGTTTACTGGAAACGCGCTCTCCAAATCGATCCTGACCGGACCTCAGTCCTGGTAAGGCTCGTAGAATACCAAAGCAAAAACCTTAACAAGCAAAAAGAAGCGGCTTACCTAAAAAAACTTGTCCAATTAAGAAATCAGCCCGAGGACCTCCTTAGAATCATAACTCTAAGTCTTCGGAACCGCGACTGGGACGCGATCGATCAATTTACGAAAAAGCTAAGGAAGGCATTCCCAAGCAGTGATCAAGCCAAAAAATGGAATCCCTCATATGACAAAATCTTAAGGGCCAAAATTAGGTTAATTAATATTGATTCGTCTCTTAAAAAAGAACCCACTAATGCAAACCATTTTCTCGATCGTGCATGGATTTTTAATGAATCAGTCATCGATCAACTTGCCATCGAAGATGCTCAAAAAGCTTTAGAGCTGCGGCCTGATTCTTTGTGGGTCAAATATCAACTGGGCATCATATTAGCCAATGCCGGAAAGGCCAAAGAGGCTTCAGATCAATTGGGTCTCAATTTTAGACGATATTCCTACAAACGAAAGAACCCGGGTCAACAATTTCTGACCAAACTAAACCATCTAGAAAAAACAATTACAGAAAAAGAAAGTGCTGAAGCTTTATCGGAAAGGGCAGAAATTCTCTATCGTGAAGGACAAACCGATCTTGCAAATGCAGATCTGAAAATGGCAATGAATGCGAATCCTGATCACATCCCTTCGCTGTTATTATTTGCAACTATTCAAATCGGAAAAAGTAAAACAAAGGATGCCCAAAGAGCATTGCAGCGGATCCTTAATCAAGAACCTGCTCCGGTCACGTACATTTCTAGCGGGTACCGCTGGAGGTATCTTGACAATGGATCTAATCAGGGAAGTGCATGGAGGGCTAAGGATTTTGATGATTCAGCATGGTCCAGCGGGCCTTCCGAACTTGGATACGGCAGTAATGATGAAGGGTCCGGAACAACACTCGGTTTTGGACCAGACTCTTCTTCGAAGTATCCAACTACTTATTTTCGGACCAGCGTTGAGGTGCTTGACCCGTCCCTATTTTCTAATTTCCTCCTCAGAGTCAAATATGATGACGGGATCGCTGTCTATATCAATGGAAAGGAGAAGATCCGTCAGAATCTAGCTTTGCAAGCTTCATTTACTACTTTTGCCAGCAGTACGGTCAGTGATGAATCTGGCTGGAAAGAGATCACGTTACCGTCATCATCTTTTTCTGCCGGCACTAATGTGATTGCAGCTGAAATTCACCAGAGTAGAGGGGCCAGTTCGGACATTCGCTTTGATATGTTTTTGCATGGCCGAACGGCTCAACTTCAGGCCCTTGAGAAACTGGGACGGCTCCAAATGAGTCTCGGAGATTTTGAGGAGGCGTCACAAAGCTTCAAGGCTTATCTGGAGATTCAATACAATCAGAAAATAAACGATCTTTATAAGACCTGTTTCTCATCGTTACAGAAAACTTCACAATGAACCATATCGTCTCAGTTCTAATGCCTTCCATGTTAAGATCTATCCTATTCATTGTATTTCTCATCGCAAATGGAGCATTTACCCATGCTCAGGAACTTAATAATTCCATCAGGTTGCGGCCCGGATCCGGAAACATAGCACCGGGTCAAATAATGACTCTCTACTTTCCGGAATCTATGATCAAGCCAGAAAGTATCGGTCATTCGAACACCATTAATCCGTTAATTTTTAAACCTAAATTGGAATATGATTTTAATTGGAAAAGCCAGACTGAAGTTAGTTACACGATCACGGGCCGGGTCATTCCAGGCCAGTCATACAAAGCAACTTTAGCCCCCAATCTAAACAAACTGGACGGTACTCCTCTGAATTATGATCAATGGATTGACCGGTCATTTAAGGCACATGAGCTTCATGTTAGTACAAAGTTCCGACTCAATAGAGCCAGCCTCGAACAAAGGCCCGGTGTCCCTCTATTATTTAATTACAAAGTCCAGTTCTTAGGTGCTCGTGAAACAATCTATTTTCAGGATCATCTTACCCGTGAACGCTTTGACTGTAATGTCTTTCTACCGACACTTAATACTGAGCCCAAGAAAAATGACCCTAAGGCTCCGAATGTCGGTGAATCTCTTTTCGTTGAGCCCGTAGAGCCTCTTCCTGTAAATCGTAATATCGATCTTGTTGTTGATGGTATCAGAGACGCAGCAACGGAAACTCTCATTCCTTATTTAAAAGTTTTTGCTTTAGGTAGAACAGAGCCCTTAAAACTGGAAAGTACTAAAACTCATCAGGATGTTTTCGGAAGCATCGAAATCATCCTCAGATTTAATCAGGGAGTTGATCCTGAAAGCATCAAAGATTCAATCATAAGGATCGAGCCTCATGTCCAAAATCTTCAGCAAATTGTTGAGGATAGAACTGTTAGACTGCGAGGTGAATTTGATCCTGCAGAAACTTACAAAATACATTCCGGTTCAGAACTGCTCGGAGTTTCTGGATACAAAATGAATAAGAGCACCATGAATCAGGTCACATTTAATGGTCTGCGACCTTCGATCTACTTCCCGAGCACTATGTATTATACCCGTTCGGCGCTCGGGCTAAAAATGAAATTTCTTCATGCAAATACCGGACAAACTAGCTGGCGTTTGGCCAAAATTCCTGAACATAAAATAGGAGTGGCCCGACAGCGTCTCTACCAGACAGGAGAACTTTTGGTTGATCAGTTAGCACTGCAAAGCATTGCCGAAGGAAAAGTTCCTGGAGCCCCTGAAAATAAAAGTATTTATCGGGACATAGAATGGAAACCCAAAAAGAAAGAGCCTCTTCCGGACGGTGCTTACTTACTTGAAGTTTCAGCTCCAACAAAATCCGATAAACTGATCGCTAATCGGTCAGTGATTTTCTTTACTGAGATCTTTGTTTCGCAAAAGCGGACCAGAAATGAACTCCTTGCCAAAATACAGAAAATGTCTGATGGAGATTCAATCTCAGGGCTCAGAGCGCGCCTAGTGGCCAGTAATAATACGCTACTCGGCACCTCAATGAGTGATGATGAAGGAATATGTCATTTCGACAGGAGTTTACTCAATCGCAAAAACGCGCCAAATGCCAGTCACCTTCTGATTGATTCTCCCGGGGGCGGGACAGCAATTGCATTCATCAATAGGCAAACCTTTTACAACTCTGGATGGGTCAGTTCAGGAACAGATAAAAATAACCCCAGAAGTCTTATATTTTCGGATCGTAATCTCTACAGGCCAGGTTCCTCGGCGAAGTTCAAAGGTATGGTGCGGCTAAGCGAAGCAGAAGAACTTATCAGTGCAGTTAATGTTCCTGTTTCCTGGAAGATATCCGAAGGGTACTCAGGTAAAACTGTGATTGAAGGTAAAACAAGAACCGACGAATTTGGTGGATGGGAAGCAGAATGGAAAATTCCCAAAGATGTTAAGATCGGCAGCTATCGGTTGAGCACCAATGGTTATGGTATGGAATATATTCAGGTCGAGGAATACAGAGTACCACTGTTCGAAGTTAATATTTCAAACGAAAGTGAGCTGAAAGACAATGCTGCGCGCATAGCAATACAATCCAATTACTTTCATGGATCACCGAACAGCGGAGCAATTGCCCGGTGGTCAATTCACTGGCACGAAGAATATATACCTTCAGACATTGTAGGTATCACGAATGACCGATACTCCAAGGCTCCATCGACAAAGCCATACCTAAAATCGTCTGAAGGAGAATTTAAGTTAGATAAAAATGGATCTGGAATATTAGAACTCAAAATTCCGGAAAATGGGCTCCTCAGCAGAGCAAGATATGGTTTCGAATTTACAGTGGATATAGTCTCTCCTGAAGGCAGGACAATTTCTAATGGTTTGTACGGTCACCTACAACCTTATGATCATATCCTTGGAATTGACCTGAAGCCAATTTACAAAGAATCAGAACCTTCTCTCGAACTTAAGCTTGGTAGTATAGGACCGAACAATCAACGCACTAGTGGCAAGGAAGCTGTCATTGAAATTTTCCGGATCGAAGCCAGGACAGTGAAAGAAGAAATTGGCCCGGGAATTTACAGGTACCGGAACTTTAATGAACACATTAAAATTGCCTCTTTCAATAATGAATTAGAGCCTACTAATGAAACGACATTAAATATTAACGTTAATGGCAATCCTGGTCGTTACGTTGCAGTCTGTCAGTTGAAAGGGAGCTTCCTACGTTGCAGTGATTCAGTGCTTCTGGCAGGCGAGGCCAGGGCAAGGTATCCCATCCGCGGCAGGGATGGTTTCAATATATCCACGGACAAAGAAACGTATCAACCCGGTGAAACTGCTACTCTCGCATTGGAAGCACCTTTCGGAGGCAAGGCCTGGGTCAGTATTGAAACGGACAAGATCATTGATCAGTTCGTTGTTGATCTCAAGCACAATGCCAGCAAGATCGATGTTCCTATCCGTGAAGATTATTATCCGAACGCTTTCGTAACGGTTTATCTTATCAGGCCCGGAGGTCCAGAAAAGATCCCGACCGAACGTTTTGGTCGAGTAGAGCTAAACGTCATACGCAAAGAATTAAATTTGGACGTTAATGTGGTAATGGATAAATCACAGATTGAACCGAGGGACCGGGGTTCTGGAACAATCTTTATAACCAGTAACGGTAAACCAATCGCCAATGCGGATCTGACCGTCATGGCCGTGGACGAGGCCGTCCTAAAACTTGGGGCATGGGAAATACCTCCGATCATCCCCAGATTTTACCGGGAAAGAAGCCATAACGTTTCAACTTATCATGCCCTTGATAATCATATCGAAGGATTTGAAGAGGAGGACGTAACGGAAAAAGGATTTCTCATCGGTGGTGGTGGAATGGACATAGGCCAACAAAAGAAACAACCCCGTTCAAATTTTCTTGCACGTGCATTCTGGATGACAGGACTCAGGACAGATCAGCAGGGAAGAGTCGAATTTAAATTCAAGGCACCAGATAATCTCACTTCTTTCCGGGTCACGGCAGTCGCTCAAACGAAAGATCACAAATTCGGAAAAGGACAATCCAATTTTGAAGTGAGTAAGGGACTGATGATTGAACCGGCACTACCTAGATTTATCAGGAACGAAGATGAAATTGTTTTCAGGGCCATTGCCAGGCAAAAAGTAATGGATAATGCCAAAGTTCTGATCAGTTGCAAACCCGGAGAAGGAATAACGAGCCTTGAAAAAGAACAATACGAAATTGGCCCGCTCAATAAAAATGTGCCGGGCACATTCAACCTCAGAGCAAAAGTCAAAAAAGGAATCACAGAAGTTAAAGTACTTTTCAAGGCCAGCATCCTCGGAAACTCTAAAATCACGGACGAGGTCGAAATCACGTTACCTATTCTTAGGCCTGGAATAATGCAAAGGACAGGCACTTACGGTAAAGTTCCCCAGGACGGGACAGAGTTTGTCTTCTCGAGATCAGCACCTGAAATATGGGAAAAGTCTGAGGGTAATTTCGGTATCACTTTTTCACGATCACCTTTTTTGCCTAAATTTCAGGGACTGCCCGAACTGCTTGAATATCCTCATGGCTGCTTCGAACAAAGGACAAGTAAATTGCTTGGATACATCCAGCTAGCTGATCTGCTACAATACCTTCCGGCTCTCGGACAAAAGCACCTGAATTATAAGTCTACTATAGAAG
>JABSSR010000468.1 GCA_013213965.1 Verrucomicrobiales bacterium
ATGTCTTCGCCTCGGTCATCGGTCAGGATTATCTGAATTGTTGAATCGGTAGATGATATGCCGTTAGTTGAGCGGGTAACGATTTCCAGTGAACGGATCTTAATTCCTGTCCCTAGCCCTCCCGGAGCATTTGTTTGGCCGAATCCGTTGTCGCCCCAAGTTACAATGGTTCCGTCTTCCTTCAAAGCTACGCTGTGTTGGAATCCAGCCGCGATAGCAATGACATCCTTTAATCCGTTTGGGACGTTGCTTTGCCTCGAAGTGTTTCTGCCCCAAGCGACGACGGTCCCGTCTCCCTTCAGTGCCAGATTGTGCCTGTTACCAATGTCTATTGAAATGACATTTCCCGAGTTCCTTAGGTCTTCCGGAGGATAAAGGTTGTCTGAGGCTATTGTGATGCCCCAATGAAGCACCGTGCCGTCCGCTCTTAACGCCACGCTATGGGTTGCTCCTCCGCCAATTTGAATCGCGCCGCCTCCTTCTTCAATTTTATTTTTCCGGCTAGAGGTAATCAAGGACTGGCCAAATTCGTTACTGCCCCAGCCAACGACCGTACCGTCCGCCTTTAAGGCGAGGATATGATCGTCACCAGCAGCGATAGCCGTCACGTTATTTAAACCATCAGGGATGTCCGTCTGGCCGTACCAATTGTCTCCCCACACAATGACGGTCCCATCTTCCTTCAGTGCGACACTGTGGCCGCCGCCAGCAGCAATTGCGATGACGCGATTAAAACCTTGCGGAACATCACACTGGCCCAGATCATTGATGCCCCACGCGACTACCGTGCCATCTGATTTGAGTGCTAAATTGTGGAACACGCCTGAGTCAATAGCGATCACATCTTTTAAATTTCCAGGCACGTTGATCTGACCGTGCTCGTTACTTCCCCAACCGACAACGGTTCTATCATCTTTCAGTGCCAAACTGTGAAAGACGCCAGCCGATATGTCCGGACTCACTGTTTTTTGTTCCACGATACCTTCGTAGTCCAGATCGCCGGAATCATTGACCAGAAGGTTTGAGCCTTCGAGACGGAACGCGTCATTTCCGTCTCCGTCAGGATCAGTGTTTCTCAGAATAGATAAAGTATGAGCCGGTGCAGTGATGAGTTGTCCGATCTGAGTTCCTTCTGCGGCATTTTCCTGGATCTCAAAAGACTGATCAGCATGGCATAGAGTTGGGCCAATAAGGAAAATTGGTAATACAATGATGTAGAACCAATTAACGGCATCTTTGAATTTGATCATCTTTGGTAGTTATACCAAAGACGGGTAAGAAAAGCGATGCTTACTTTTTTCCTTTCAGCGTTATTTTCGTTATCCGTAAAGCTGTTATTTTTTCTCAGATAGCAGGAGTTTGGCCATAGCCTTGCCCATGGCTTCACCGACGTTCATGTAGGTCTCGGCATTTCCTCCGTAGTGACCGCCTGAACTGCCCCCTTTGGACAAGGGATGAGTGTAAACGGAGGCGACATTGCCTTTGAATTCCGGATACTTACCGGATTCTCCATCGACCGCTTGCATGGCATCGAGAATTTTACCGCCACCATCAGTAGCACCTTTCTTGGTTTGGCCTAGGGAGGCACATACGAAATTCGCGTTGGGAGCATTGAAATCCTTGCGGAGGGTCTTGATGAGATGGACAAGGTTCTTCTCGTACCGGCCGGAGAGTGCAGCGCTGCGGCTGTCCCGGTCACCCTGCCACCAGAAGAAACCGGCCACCTCATATTCCTTGGCTCCAGGATAATACTTATCGAGTTCTGCGAGGACCTTCTTTGCTCTGGCGGTATCACCATCGTACTGCATACCGGCGTACCAGCCGATCATCTTTGGCTCCGTGTCCTTGACCCAGCGTTCAGGTGTTCCCTTGTACCCGGGATGGACCCAGGTCACACCCTTTTTGTCTGTGAATTCAAAGGATTCGCTCCCCGGTGGCAGCAGGTCCCAGCCCAGAGCACGGTTACCGATGCAGCTCTTAAGGACCATCACGGGGGCATCCGTGACTTCTCCGACATGATGACCAATACCGATCTCAGGCCCGATGTTGCCCTTGATCGTCATCCACTCGTTATTGAAGCCTCTCATGGCGCCGGTCCCACTTCCCATGACGCGCACGTTGCGTACATCCTTGCGCACAGTCCAATTGCCATCCTCATCAATCAAATAAGGATAAAGATTTTTGTTTTTTACAGCATTTTCCAGCGTTCCATCCTTATCTCCTTTAATCTTGCCAAAGTTAAGCATATTGGACTGACCCATGAGGATATAGACCTGGACAGGTTTACTCATATCGGCTGGCTTACCGTCTGGATCCGGTAAGGTTTGATCCTTAGCAAGGACCGGGAAGGACAGGGCCGTTAATATTGTGGAGGCAGTGAGTGTACGGATGAATTTATTTTTGAGCTTCATGATTGTTTATTGTCTTAGGCTATCTTTTTGTTTAAGGAATTGCTTGGAACATCTGTTCAATGGTGAGTTTCTTGCCGGCCATCTTAATTTGTAGATCGAAGAATCCGGAGTCCTTGGCCTTATGCAGGAATCCAACTGATATGGATTCACCTCGCTTGGAAAAGTTACTAGGTGTGTTCCAGCCCACTTGTTCTAGTGTCTTTTTATTAACGGCGGGACCAATTTCATATTTTTCACTCAATAATAATCCTAGGATAGTTTCGCATTGTTCGGGAGTCATTCCATTTATGGATCCGGTCCGGAACTCCTTCTTACCTACTTTAAGGATAATTTTTTTTCGCGTATAAGGTTTGCCTGCCCAAAACTTACCCATCTGAATTTGTCCTTTCCGAGGCTTTGCCCCTGGTTCGAGCCATTCACCATGGCTCATGCTCAAGCTCTGATAGGAGACTTCACGGCCCTTGATCTTTTCGGGGCCCTGCAACTGTATACCTCGAAAAGGAGATGGGTACATGTTGTGGGTCGAGATCTTGGAGACCTCCTTCAAGCCGCATTTTTTGGCTAGGGCGATTACTTCCTTTTCCTGAGCCTTAGTGAGTATTGCGCGTGGCACGTAATCTCTGTCCAATCCATAAGAGGAAAGGGTCAGGGTGAATGTGAGTATGCTCAAAAGTGTGGTGTTGATTTTTTTGTGAATTTTCATTTTTCTAGTTAAGGAACGCATCATAATGCATTGTTCTTAGATTAATATTAGATTTTTTAGCCCCACAACCAATCAGTATAACCATCTGGAGCGAACAACATTTGGAGAAGAAATAAAAGCCCTCCTAATATTTGCATTGAGGGATAAATGACTAGTTTTTTCAAACGCTTAATTAATAGACATAGCAGGAACATAACCGGACAGACGAAAAGTGTTAAGAGTGACAGGAACATCAAATAGTTATACTGAATGTTAGCATGCAAGAGCAATGCCGATGAAAAGCCCCTCGTTCCCCTCATTTCGGGCCAACCTCCGAGGCTCAGGTACAGGTGAATTGCTAAAGACCAATAGAGTCCCAGCGCTAATGACCAAGGCATTACTGCAATAATAAAGGTCCGTTTCCGCTTCTTAAGTTCAGCAACGAACAAAGTAAGGATTATCGCTCCTTCCGCATTAGTTATTTTCATGAATATCGCTTCTTCACTACTCAATGGTACAGGGTTTTAGTCCCACCACCAATAGGTGTAACCGTCAGGAGCAAAAAACATTTGCAGGAAAAATATCAGCATCCCCAATAACTGCAATGAGAGATAAATGATCAAGGGTTGCCAGCGCGGAACGAAAAGGCATATCAGGATAATTACCGGCACGACGAATATTGTAAAAAGTGCCAGGTTTGAAATATAAAATCCATGAATTTTATCATGCATGAGCAATGCCGGTGAAAATCCTCTTGTTCCAATGCTTTCGGGCCAACCTCCGAGACTATGGTACATGTGGATCGCTAAAGAGTAATAGAGCCCCAGCGCTAATGACCAAGGTATTAATGAAATAGTAATACCTCTTTTTATTTTCATGACGTGATTGGCGAATGGTACTCCAGTGAATCGAAAAGTTAATCCAAGAATCTAGAGATTTTATTTGAATCA
>JABSSR010000469.1 GCA_013213965.1 Verrucomicrobiales bacterium
AATAGGTAAGCCACCGCTTTTTTCATTACTCGAGCACTTTTCACTACTTGGGGCAAAAACATTTTTCCTTCCCCAAATAAATCTCCAACAACTTTCATTCCGTCCATCATGGGTCCTTCAATAACTTTGATCGGCTTACCATACTTGAGTCTCGCCTCCTCAGTATCTGCTTCAATGTATTCCGTAATTCCTTTCAGTAGGGAATACTGCAATCGCTCCTCTACTGATGAATCACGCCAAGAAAGATCAGCCTCATTTTGCTTTCCTTTCGCACCTTTAAATTGCTCCGCATAATTAATGAGCGATTCTGTTGCTTCAGGATTACGGTTCAGCAATACGTCTTCCACCTTTCTTAAAAGGTCCTTCGGAATTTCCTCATAAACCTCAAGCATTCCTGCATTCACAATACCCATGTCCATCCCTGCATCGATCGCATGATAAAGGAAAGCCGAATGCATTGCTTCGCGAACAATATTGTTACCGCGAAATCCAAACGAAATATTAGATACACCTCCACTGACCTTGGCCCCAGGTAAATTTTCCTTTATCCAACGTGTTGCCTTTATGAAATCAACAGCATAATGATTATGCTCTTCCATACCCGTAGCAACCGTCAGAATATTAGGATCAAAAATAATGTCTTGAGGATCAAATCCCATCTCATCAACAAGTATCCTGTAAGCCCTCTCACAAATACTAATCTTGTCCTCATAATCAGCAGCTTGACCCTCTTCATTAAAAGCCATGACAACTACTGCGGCACCATATTGCATGATAGTTCTGGCCTTGTTTCTAAATTCCGTTTCACCTTCCTTCAGTGAAATGGAATTCACTATGCACTTGCCCTGCAAGCTCTTAAGTCCCTCCTCGATGACTTCCCACTTGGAAGAATCGATCATAACTGGAACCTTTGAAATGTCAGGTTCTGATGCAAGAAGACGCAGGAAACGGCCCATCATTTCCACTCCATCAATGAGACCCTCGTCCATACAAATATCAATGACGTTGGCGCCATTATCAACCTGTTGCCTCGCAACATTAACTGCTTCCTCTAGCCTGTCCTCTTTGATCAGTTTTGCAAATTTAGGAGAACCAGCCACATTCGTACGTTCGCCTATCATCAAGAAATTTTTCTCTGAGGTATGATTATAAACTTCAGATCCGCTCAGCCTCATTACCGGATCAATCTTTGGCAATTCTCGAGGCACATGTTTTTTTGCTTCTTCAGCAATGGCTGCGATATGTTCCGGGGTATTACCACAACATCCTCCGACCAAATTAATTAGACCGGAACTAGCAAATTCCGCAGTATATTCGGCCATATCATCTGGCAATAGATCAAAACCAGTCGGAGCGAGAGGGTTCGGTAATCCTGCGTTAGGATAAACAGAGATGAATGTATCAGCCTTAGAAGAAAGTTCGGCCAAGAACGGGCGCATTAGGTCCGGCCCCAATGAACAGTTCAGACCAACGGCCAAAGGATTCATGTGACGAAAAGAATTGATGAAAGCCTCAACCTTCATTGCAGATATCATTGTTTCTCCTCCCATTCCAACCGCCGCTGAAATAATAACTGGAAGCTTAATTTTTTTCTCTGCAAATACCTGATTAATTGCAACTGAGGCAGCCTTAGCATTCAATGCATCGAAAACAGTCTCGATTACCAGAAGATCACATCCCCCCTCAATTAGAGCCCTTACCTGATGAGAATAAGCGGCCATTACTTGGTCAAAGTTTACGTTCCTGTAACCAGCATCATCCGCATCAGATGACTGAGACAATGACACGGTCAATGGGCCTATCGATCCGGCAACATATTTTCTCTGTCCGATCTCTTCGCCTACCCTATCAGCCCAGAGCTTGCATATTTGAGCAGATTTCAGATTTATTTCCCACGCCAAATCATTAAGATAGTCATTATCAATGACCTTCTGAAAAAATTCCTGTCCCTTTCTGCCCGCACCCAATTCTCGAGGATCATCTACAAAAAATTCACTTTGAGCTATTGATGTTGCCGAAAAAGTATTTGTAAGAGCAATGTCCGATCCGGCTTCGAAGAATTTCCGATGAATATCACCTATGACTTCCGCTTGAGTCAGTGAGAGAATGTCTCCATTATTTAGAATATCCTTTTTAACATCTGCAAATCGCTCTCCACGGGCAGCAATTTCATCAAGACCATAGGAACGGATAGTTGTACCCATTCCTCCGTCAAGAATTGCAATGCGCTGCATTATCAATTTTTGTAGGTCATTTTTTATGCAATCTTTGCTCATTTCACCTAATTTTACAGTGTAAATCAATGTCTTCAAGTTTATATATCAACAAATCATGATATGTTGATATGTTTTGCATACTGGTCAAGAGAGGTGAGGGGTTGCATATGCCTAGACTCTTACTAGCTTCTAGCTCACCGAGACGACACCAGTTGATGGACGAAGCCGGATATCAATTTGAAGTATGTTGTTCGAACGTAAAAGAAATCAGTGATGAATCCATGAGTGCTGTGGAACTGACTACTGCTAATGCAAAATTGAAAGCCGCTCCGGTATCGCATGCGAATCCTGATTCTATCGTCATCGGTGCTGATACGGTCGTCTCTTCAGATAATAAAATATTTGGAAAACCCACAGATTTAAAACACGCCGCGGTCATGCTTGCGCAATTAACTGGCAGAACCCATAATGTAACAACTGGTGTCTCCATATTATCGCAAAATCAGGAAATTAACTTTCACGTCATTACCGAAGTTACTTTTAAGCCACTATCCAAAACCGACATTCTTCAATACCTAAAACTAATTGATCCGCTTGATAAGGCAGGAGCTTATGCCGCTCAAGAACACGGTGAGTACATTATAGATAAATACTCAGGTTCATACACTAATGTTGTCGGACTCCCAATGAACGAATAAAAAAATACACTGGGAGAAGAATTTAAGACATATCCCAAATCTACTATCAGCTAATCGCAGAAAGATTAATCACTAACTGGATAATGAATATCATCATCATTGGAGCGGGGCAGATAGGACTTCACTTGGCAAGGAGCCTATCAGGTGCCGCTCACGACATTATTGTAATAGAAAGCAATGAGAAACTAGCAGAGTCCTCATCCAGTGAAATAGACGGTCGAGTGATAACTGGTAGCGGCACATCTGTAGAACTCTTATTAGAAGCCGGCATTGCTGAATCAGATTTATTCTTTGCTCTTACAAGCAGCGATGCAACGAACCTAATTGCATGTAAATTAGCCAAAGAACTCGGGGCAAAGAAAACCATTTGCCGGGTATCGCCATTATTGCTTCGAGAAGAATGGATGTTTGATTACCGATCCAATTTTTCTCTAGATCATATATTCAGTTCCGAGCGACTTTCAGCAATTGAAATATCAAAATACATTAGAAATCCTGAAGGCATAGCAATTCAAGAAATCGCACGAGGTCGGATAGAAATTCAA
>JABSSR010000047.1 GCA_013213965.1 Verrucomicrobiales bacterium
ATTCCCATTTCCCGAAAGAGAAGCACGGCTACGAGTACATCAAGAGACAGGCAATGTATCCCTTCATGGCCAAACACCTGAAACTAGACACCACAGGCGTTCTGGACAAAAGATCCGGTGATTATGACGAGACAGGCAATACCATCGAAACAACGCAGATCATGCGTAACTTCCACTCAGCGACAGAGATGCCCGCACACGCGTTGAAACCGGGATCGATCGTCCAATTCCGGTAAATCTTTGCCAGCTTTCTTCCATCCGTTCTCACGACCTTCATTAAAAAGGCGTATCAAAGGGCTCAGCACTTTTATGAATTTAGATCAGACTCACGAGCCATTAGCCAGAGTAAATCAGATAATCTGTTCAGGTAAGAGAGGATCGACGGATCAAGTTCATTGATCAGCCCGACGCATTCACGTTCGGCCCGACGACAAATTACCCGGGCATGGTCCAGACTCGCGGAAAGTTGAAGTCCACTCGATCCGGGTAATGCCCATCCCTCGACCTGAATGTCTTTGCCTTCAATGACCGATATCCACTGATCGATTTTCTCTAGGTGCCCAATTCCAAAACGTTCAAATCCTTTCTCCTCATACCGGGAAAGATCTTCGGGAAGAGTTCCGAGCTCCCCCATCAATACAATGAAATCATTTTGAATTGTAACAGTACGTTCTTTAATTTCTGACTGATCGCCACAATGCGTGAGGACGATACCCAGCATCGTGTTTAATTCATCGACTGCTCCTAGTGCGATGATCCGCGGATGGTTCTTAGACACCCGGCGACCAAACATCAAATCAGTTTCTCCGTTGTCACCTTTCCCGGTCGTGATGCTCATATTAATCTGTTTTAGTTGGAGGGATTTCTACCTCTTCAATCATGTTATCAATCTTTAATACGTCCTCCCAGGGGATCCGGCGCCGCTGATACTTATTGAAAAGGACCTCACGAAAAGTTTTCAATTCATCAATGTCCATTTCTTCATGATTGGTCCATCCTTCCTCCGAATGCTGCAGTCTGGACATGAATTCCCAGCGACTACCGTGCTTTGTGGCCCGCCAAAGACGATTCTCCTCCGTTTCTGAACGGGTCCTCCAATCATGAATTTTCATATTTAGATCTTAAACTGCAACAAAGGGTTTGTCATTGGGCTTCGCAGATACTTCAATTTAGTAGTAAGTAACTCGCAATGTTAAAAAGTATCCGATCTGACGCACTGAAATTAGTGGCCTGGCTTGTCTGTTCACTGATTATCGGAGCTGCTCTGGCCCCTTTCCTGTACCACGGGTGCAAAGCACTGATCCAGTTCCGTGTCCTTGAAAGCATGGGAGCGCCCGGACAATGGCTGGAGACCAAATTGGATAATGCTCACTTTGGAAGATATTTTAATCGTTCAATGCTCATAGGAGCACTGATCTGTATGTTTCCTTTGATACGTTCTCTTAGCCTGAAAAAAAGTCATCTGGGGCTACAACGTAACATTCACTGGAAAACAGATTTCGGAATCGGTTTTGTTCTGGCCTCGGGCGTCCTGTTAATCTTCGGTATCATTTACATAGAACTTGGAATCTTCGAAGCCAATAACTCGTTCTCCGAAAAGATACTCTTGAAATTTCTCATTTCCGCACTCGCAGTGGCAGTCCTTGAGGAATTTCTCTTTCGTGGATTATTACTTGGTGCAGTGATGCGGACAGCCAAACCCTTCTATGCATTAATTTTTGTCTCGTTCTTCTTTGCGTTGATTCATTTTTTAAAACCTCCGCTCAACTGTGCCAGACTCGCAGATCAGGACATTCATTATTTTGGAACCGGGTTCTGGACCGTTGGTCAGATCTTCGCCCAGTTCGATAATCCGGTCTTCATTACAAAAGGATTCGCAACCCTTTTCGCGGTCGGTCTCGTCCTGGGATGGGCGCGGATACGAACGTCCTCTTTATGGTTATGCATGGGCTTGCACGCTGGCTGGGTCTTTTGTGTAAAAGCTTATGATTACCATTCCTTAGCACCCAAAAAATACGGTCATGACCTGATACTTCCCTACATTGGCTCTGACCTGAAGGAAGGATTGATCCCTTTCTGTGGAGTTTTACTTACCGGTGCTCTCGCAAGTATTTGGCTTGGAATCCGTAAAAATAAGCTTCAATTAACCCAGAATAAGAAATTACCAACTAATTAAACCTAGACTGAATGGAGTTGTCCTCTGTGCCTTGGTAAGTTAGATTCTGAGTCCTGAAATAGTATTGTATAAAGATGCCAATTTTCAATAAACCCGCTTTCAGAGGCAGTGGCGAAAAGAAACGCGACATGCCTGAAGGGCTATGGCAAAAATGCTCAGGCTGCGGCGAAGTCATTCATGAATTGGAGCTGAAGAAAAATTTGAGGGTCTGCCCCCAATGTAATTTTCATTTCACCCTCAATTCCCAGGAAAGGATCGAAACCATTACAGATCCTGGAACCTTTCAGGAAACCGAAAAGAATATAAAGAGCGTGGATGCGCTCGGATTCAAGGGCTATAAAGACAAGCTCATAAAGTACCAGAAAATAACCGGCCTGCCGGAAGCGGTTGTCACCGGAAGAGCCAAGATCATAGGCCATCCCGTAGTTTTGGGAGTGATGGACTTCCGGTTCCTCGGAGCCAGCATGGGCTCAGTGGTCGGCGAAAAAATTACCCGTGCCATCGAACTGGCAACGGAAGAAAAATCAGCAATCATTATTGTATCGGCGTCAGGAGGTGCACGAATGCATGAAGGAATTCTCAGCCTCATGCAAATGGCCAAGACGAGCGGAGCATTGGCTCATCTGGACAGGGCAGGACTACCCTTCATTTCGATTCTGACCCATCCCACTACGGGAGGAGTGACTGCGAGTTTTGCCACGCTCGGAGATATTATTTTAGCAGAACCGGGATGTATGATTGGATTCGCCGGCCCTAGAGTCATAAAAGAAACGACTCACCAGGACCTGCCTGATGGTTTTCAAACAGCAGAGTTCATGCACGAACATGGTCTCGTAGACATGATCGTTGAACGACGCGAGTTACGTGAAAAACTCGCAAGTATTCTGGGTTACTTGCTCACATAATCGATCTTTATTTTATTGGTCTAAGAACTTAGTCATGGACTATACGGAATCTATCCGATGGCTCTATAGCCGACAGGAATCAGGAATTAAACTGGGACTAACCAGTATAATTAGACTTCTCAATGAACTGAAGGTCCCTGATCCTAAAATGCCTATTATTCATGTGGCTGGAACGAACGGGAAGGGATCAACCTGTGCGTTCATGGACTCGGTACTTAGGTCTGCCGGTCACAGGACGGGCCTCTTCACTTCGCCTCACCTTATTTCTTTCCGCGAACGTATTTTGTTAGATGGAAGGCCAGCCAACGAAATTGAAATTGCAGAGGGCCTGACCTGCCTCAAAGAGCTTGTAAGTGAATGGGAAGAGGCTCCCACTTTCTTCGAAATTACCACAGCCCTGGCATTCAAACTGTTCACAGAAAAAAAAATGGCCGTAGCCGTAGTGGAAGTGGGCCTTGGTGGAAGACTTGATTCAACAAACTCAATCTTACCTTCTGTCTGTGTGATTACTCCGATCAGTCTTGACCATCAGCATATACTAGGTGAAAGCATATCTGAAATTGCCAAAGAAAAAGCAGGTATCATGAAGGAGGGTGTCCCAGTAATCTCAGGCCCTCAGCATGATGATGCACGCGAAGTTCTTGATTCAAGAGCGGAGGAACTGGGAACAAGTATCCAATACGTCGAAAGTTCCTGGGACCAGGAGAACGTTTCTCTTCGTGGCAAACACCAACGCCAAAACGCGGCTCTTGCAGTTGCTGCTCTTGAGAATTGCCCCCTCCAAATTAACCGCGATTCTTACGCCAAGGGGTTGGCAGAAACAAAATGGAGGGGAAGGTTCGACCAGTTTCCGCAAAAGGGAGGAAAGGACATCGTGATTGATGGCGCCCACAATGTGCAGGGAGCACGGGCTCTGGTCGAGACCTGGAAAGAAGTGTATGGGGATAATAAACCGGTCATTATTTTCGCGGCGGCGGCAAATAAGGATCTCCCTTCATTAATTAATGTAATTTCGCAAATAGCGGCAAATTTCATATGCACACAGCCAAATACGACCCGAAAGTTGGCCAGCCCAGAAGACATTGCTCAACTCATTCCCAGTCACATAACAAATGAATATGAAGAATCGGTTCAAAACGCCATCAGGAAAGCTGAGGCTTCAAATAGACACGTTCTTGTCGTTGGTTCATTGTTCCTGGCCGGAGAAGTCTTATCCATCCTGGACGGAGAAAATTTAGCGTTCGAACCTAGTAACCAATGACAATATAATCCGTACCAAATAAAATCTCTTATTTAAAAAAATAATCCGGTGATTTATCTAGATAACAATGCGACTACCCGAGTTCATCCGGAAGTTGCTAAGGCCATGAGTCCTTTCCTGGACGATGAATATGGAAATCCTTCAACAGGATATGATCTTGGCAGAAGAAGCAACAAAGCTGTAGCGGATGCACGTAATCAAGTCGCTGAATTTTTGAATTCAGGGGCTGAGGAAATTGTTTTCACTTCATGCGGAACAGAGTCCGATAACACTGCCATCTTTTCAGCTATCACGGCGATGCCTGAAAAACGGCACATCGTCACGACTTCGATTGAGCATTCTGCTGTCATTGCATTTGCAAAGGCTGTCCTACCAGGCCTGGACGTCACTGAATTGTCCGTCAACGAAGAAGGAATCATCAACCTGGAAGATCTCAAGGCTGCGATCAGGCCAGACACTGCACTAGTAACAATAATGTGGGCCAATAATGAAACGGGTGTTTGTCAACCGGTCCGGGAAGCTTCATCAATTACCAAGGAATCAGGAACGCTCTTTCATACAGACGCGGTGAATGCCGCAGGAAAAATTCCTATCGATGTGAGCTCGAGTGACATCGATTTCCTTTCCATATCAGGTCACAAGTTCCACGCACCGAAAGGAATAGGTGCCCTTTATGTGCGCAATGGAGCACCCTACAAACCATTACTAATAGGGGGTGGTCAGGAAGACGGGAAAAGGGCCGGGACCGAAGCCGTTGCCCAGATCGTGGCATTAGGAAAAGCATCCGAACTTGCTGCTGAACGATTAAATGATCAGGGACAAGAAAAACTAAGTGGCCTGCGTGATGCTTTAGAGCAAAGTCTCATGGACAATATCAAAGGAACTGTCCTCAATGGTTCTTCCCGGTTCCGTTTACCCAACACTTCTCATCTGAGCTTTGATAACGTTGATGCCGGGGACCTGTTAATTCTGGCAAACGATAAAGGACTTTGCATCGCAAGTGGTTCAGCTTGCAGTACAGGAACTAGAGAGCCGTCAAGGATCATGAAAGCGATGGGACATACTGATGAACGCGCATTATCAAGTATCCGCTTATCGGTCTCTTCAATGAACACGGAACAGGAAATAGAAGAGTCCTCTCAAATAATTATTTCCTGTGTGGAGAAGATTCGATCCCTCAGAAGTGACGGACCGGTCATTTTCTCTTCCTGATGAATAGGAGCCTATGGCCTAATCCAATCAGGAAGGCCCTCCGAATCCACTACCCAGGGCCCGGTCTTGGCATAACTTATCAGAGCTTCTATGTCTCCATATCTTGATGATCCGGGAAGAAAATCCGGATCACGAATGCTTCTGACTCTTATAAATTTGAATCCGCCAGTCTCTATCACTGCCCGATCAATTGCACCACGAGCGGCATAGTTGGCCGCCGCGGCCCAATGACCTGCCCCCCGCAGACCAACCAAATCAATTTTTCTGGCTCCGTGCTTGTCAGACTGAATCATTTTAATTGTTGTGAGAACGTCACGGATCCGGTGAACAAAGAGAGTACTATTATAACCAAAAGTGTAAGCGGCAGCTTCTCTATTGTTTTTGACCCGCCTTGTAATCTTATACTCTTTCCCATCCTCAAGGAACTCGCCCTGCATGAAAAGGTCTATACCGCAAACGGCACTGCCACCGAGGAGTAATTTTTTAACCTCTTTTCTAAGTTCATCACCTTCATAAAGGCCATCCTTACCTGAACCACTTAACCAGATCACGGCCCTCTTGTTCCAGTCGGAATCCGGATAAAGAAAGATTGCCGGAACCTGCTCTCCACAAGTTGTGTTCTTGATGAGCCCGGACATTTCCAGATACCCGTCTCGTTCATTTTTAACAACCAGATCCCATTCAACATCAACGCACCTTCCGAGGTCCGAATCCAGGATAGCGTCCCATCCCATGCGTGCGATTTTTGGATCAGATTCGACTTTCTTTTTAATGTCCTTGGNGAGTGATTGCAATAATTCGACTTCAAATTCATCTCCTCCTNGAGGCATCGGATGTTCCTTGTCCCAGACACTCAGCNTTTCTTTACTGANCCTGGTATGNGGTCTCTCATTTTCNGGTTCCTTGGANCCGAGTTCTAAATGCTTATTGAACCANCCATACANTGCCTGCCGTGAAGGCAGATTATAATTGTGTTCAAATTCAATACGATTATGAAGCATAGTATTCTGAGGTGCGCCCAGGACCTGATACGTTTTCTTAATCTCAGGAAATCCTTTGGTCGCCATTTCCTTGGTCCAGTCATCGGCAGCAGTCAACCCCAATGGCTTAGGGGCAAATAAAGCAGCAAACGCGATGTTCCCTTCATTGACACGAAGAAGGGCCGCATTCTCACAAGTGCACCCTCCCTGCATAGCAGTCGAGACCATCACGGCCGGCATTGAAACTTTGACTCTCGGATCCAGAGCCGAAACCATGAAAGTTTGTGTTCCTCCCCCACTGGCTCCGGTTACGGCTATACGGTCCGGATCAACGTCCTCAAGTCCCTGCATAAAATCTATGGCACGAATCGAATTCCATGTCTGTAACATCATAATGCTCTGCAGATGAGACTCGGCCTGAGGACTGTACAGTCCCCATTTCTTTTCTGAAATCATTGCCGGCCTCTGCTTTGCAAATCTATGGGCAATTTCATAAGAGATCTGATGATTGTCGGAATTACCAATCATGTCATATTGAAAAACAGTGCATCAGAGCCGAGCAAGTCCAATGCACCGAGACTGGTATGGATTGCGAGCGCTTTCGATATTTGATTCTGCTCCTTTATCAATCTGCTGCTTTGCCTTTTCTTCACCTGCATCATAAAAACGGGCATCTTTCCAGTGCCCATGAGGACAAAGGACACCGGGTCGTTTTTTGTTAGAATCCTTGGGGCGGTACAATGTTCCGGTGAGGTAATAACCGGGCAATGTTTCAAAGAAAACTTTCTCAACGGTGAAGTCGCCATGATCTGTCCTGTCCCTGACAACAGCATTCAATGGACACTTACTGGGTTCAGGATAAAGGCCAGCCGCTACTTTTAGTTTGTGTCTTATTTTCGCTGAACGATGAGACCATTCTTCAACTGATTGGGGAGGTTCAAAAGAAAAATAACCATTCAAATCCTTCAGAGCCAAGAGCCTCTTGTCTTCCGGCGCGCTTCCCTCGGAAAGGGCCCTTGGAGAGGAAATCAATAGAGGAAGAGTTCCCAGAAATGTGAAAAGGAAAAAATAAATTTTCATCCCTAAACTATGACACTTTTATCAGTCCAACTACAAGCTCACGGCCATGAAGATAAGATCAATCACCGAAAAAGCTCCGGGAGTTATTAATTTATTATGAAACCTTGAATTTTTATAAATATAAACGATCGTTAAACTCCTTTTTCCCCTTAATTAAAGCAATTTCTCATGCGTAAAAAAAAGCTTAAAAGCTTTGGCAGGATCAGACTCATCCTAAAGCTTGGAACACTATGCGGGCTCATTACTCTCATAGGAATTGGTCTGGTACTGGGAGTTTACTCCTTAATGGCAAAAAATTATGATCTGAAAAAACTCGGGAGAATGCCTAGAAGCTCTGTAGTCTTCGACTGCCATGGTAATGAAATTGGTAAATTGCATGGTACCGGAGCAAGATTTGTTCCGATCCATCAAGTGTCCCCGCACTTTGTTAAAGCTCTCCTGATACGAGAAGATGCCCGCTTCTATGATCACGGAGGCATTGATCCGACCGGTGTTCTCAGGGCCGTTTACCGAAACGTTTTCAGGAATAAACGAGAAGGTGCAAGCACCATCACAATGCAACTCGCAAGGAACAGTTTCCGGGAACTGATGAGTCAAAAAACACTTCATAGAAAATTAATCGAAGTGATGCTGGCTCGACGAATCGAAAAAAATCACACCAAAGATCAGATACTAGAGTTTTATATGAACAGAATCTTTTTCGGCTCAGGCATCTATGGTGTTGAAATGGCAAGCCTTTCCTACTTTGGAAAAAGAGCTTCAGGGATGACTCTGAGTGAATCGGCAATGTTGGCCGGTATCATCCGAGGGCCGAACCGTTTTTCACCTTTCCGCCATTACGATGATGCTAATTCAGAACGCAAAACAGTCCTCAAAAGAATGCTCACCGAAGGAGCCATACAGAACAAGGATTTTACAAACGCGATGGCTCAGCGCGTTCGCGTCTTAAAACAAAGGCCCGTTCAAAAGAAATCCATTAACAGTTATGCGCTGGATGCTATTAGACGGGACCTGGATGATGCTCTGAGCGAGTCAAATGCCGAAGACGGTGGGCTCAAAATCTATACCAGCATTGATCTCCGTCTTCAAAGAGTAGCCGAAAGAGCAATTGAAGAAGGCCTCTTATCCATTGAAAAATGGCCCGGTTATAAACATCAAACAAAAAAGCAATTCGAACTAAGAGGAGCCAAAGGAACTCCCAATTATCTTCAAGGCGCTGCAGTATTACTCAATAATGAGACCGGAGCGGTCCTCGCCATTGTAGGCGGCAGGAGCATCAACCATTCCCTGTTCAACCGGGCAACCACAGCAAAAAGGCCAATCGGCTCAGCATTCAAACCTTTCGTTTATACTGCTGCATTTAATACAGGACTCATGCCCGGATCACTCATTGATGATGGTCCACTGAGGCAAGGGGAAATCAAAAGCAGTAATGCGGATTGGAACCCTAAAAATGCTGATCGTAAATCGATGGGATTACAAAGTGCCAGCTACGGTCTGGTCAAATCCCGTAACACAATGTCCGTCAGGGTCGGTAACATTGCCGGAATGAAATCTGTTACAAAGACCGCTGCTAACGTCGGCATAAATATTGCAGATGAAAAAACAACTCCTCAGTTATTTCTAGGAAATCTCGACTGCGATCTCGAATCTTTGACTAGCGCATACACAGTATTTCCTAATAATGGAGGTCGAGTTCCAGCCTTCACTATTAATTATATTGAAGATGGTAGTGGGAAAGTTTTCTATAGGGCAGCAGCACAAAGTTACCCGGCATTGCCGCCAGCTCCTTGCGCGGTGACTGCAAAGATTCTTGAAAAAGTAGTATCGGCTGATGGTACAGGTGCCCGCGCGAGGTCCCTTGGATTCCGTAAGCCGGCCGGAGGAAAGACCGGCACAACGAATGACTTCAAGGACACCTGGTTCGTTGGCTTCACTGACAAAGTCACGTGCGGTGTGTGGGCAGGCCTTGACGAGCCTCAGACCATCATTTCTGGCGCTTACGGGAGTAACGTTGCCTTACCGATCTGGACAAGAATAATGTTCGCTTGTGAAAAGTACGGTTATCCAGCAAACGAGATGATTAGTTCTGCTACAATGACTGAATTAATTCTTTGCCGGACAAGTGGGCAACTACCAGGAAGGAACTGCAAAAAATCAGGAAATACTTACCGCGAAAAGATCCCCCATGATCTGGTCCCTAAGCATCTTTGCCATGTTCATGAAAATCAAAAAATTACTAAAATTGGTAAAGAGAAACCAAACCGTTTAAGAGTTCTTAAGCGCTTGTTTCAGTCTAATTAAGTCGTATGATTAATTGTCCTAAAAAACTCCACTGGCCAATCTGTGGCTTTCGCAAGCTCAGTTAATGGGTACAGGTATGGAAAAATTTGCTGACAGTACTGGTTTTTTTAGATAGATGGTTTAAAAAGGGAGCATACCTGTAAAACGATCCAATGAACTACATGTTAAATTTTTTGTTTTTCGCAATCTTCATACAGCTCACTTCGACCTTTGCCGCTGAATCGAAACAATTAGGATCTCGCCAATTCCTTTGGCAAACCAATTCATATGGTGATGATGTTCATATTATTGATGTGGGAAGCAGTAAGGTCGTAGGGCATTTAAAGGTCGGTCCTCAACCCCATGGAATCGCTGCTCCGGATGACGCGCACGTGGTTTTTGTCGCCATTGAAAATTTCAAGGAACCCCTAGGAGAACTGGTCTGGGTTGACCCAAGGAAATACGAAGTCATCCATCGCTTGACCATCGGTCCTAAACCTAACCAGATCGCTTGTACGCCTGACGGACGTTGGGTGTATGTGCCGTGCAACGATCAGCATTACTGGGTAATTGACGCCAAGGAGAGAAAGGTTGTAAAAAGAATAAAGACCGGAGGTAGACCTCACAACACTCAATGCACCCGGGACGGAAGGTATATGTATTTGTCACCAATGGGTCCTCCTAAGCGTGTTACTATCGTTGACGTTAATGCTGGTCACAAGGTGGTAGGGGAAATTCCATTTGCTAATTCGGTGCGGCCCCCGGCCCTGGCTGCGGATAACAAGAGATTCTTCCAACACGTCGATGGATTGGTTGGCTTTCAGGTTGCTGATATTGCCTCGCGCAAGGTCATTGCCACGGTGAAGCACAACATTCCTGAAAAGTATAAAGGCAAGAGCAGCCGGTGCCATGGCCTTGGGATCAGGCCTGATCAGAAAGAAATATGGTCCTGCAACGTGGAGCACAACACGGTTCACGTGCACGATATTACACAGGAAGGGTTCCCTGAAATAACTCAGATTCCCATGATCGGGCGGGTCTATTGGCTTTGCTTTAGCCCGGACAGTCGATACTGCTACGTGGCGGTGCGCTCAGAAAAAAAGGTCTGCGTGGTGGACTGCATGACTAAAAAGGTCCTCACGCATATTGAGGTTGGTAATACTCCTAAACGTAATTTGGTGATTACCTTAAGTAGCCCATGATCTGGCATCAGGGCTGGACTCGGGACCTGCGATTGACAATTTTTGTTCTGTGGGCTTTCTGTTCGGTGAGTTGTATGACAATTGAGCCAGAGCCGCTTGAGGCCGATCCATATTCAACTGTAGAGGCCGGCAAGGCTCTTTATCTTGTGAGCTGTTCTGCGTGCCATCAGTCCGATGGGAAAGGGCTTGAAGGGGTCGCTCCACCGTTGTTCGGAACCAGATGGGCACACGAATCGGAGGAACGTTTGGCTAGAATCATTCTGCAAGGCCTACGTGGTCCAATCACGGTGGCAGGAAAAAAATACAACTTGGAAATGCCTCCGATGGGATTTTTCAAGGATCATGAAGTTGCCGAGATACTGACTTACGTCAGAACTACTTGGGGCAATTCATCTAGTTCGACTGATGTGAATACAATCGAGAGAATTAGAGCACAGACCTCTGATCGATCCGACTCATGGACAGTTGAGGAATTATTCGATGAAGGAGTGGATTATTGATACCTGTAAGGAAAGGACTGCCACTCTCTCAGGGAAGTTGCGTCTTCTGCGTATAAAGAGAGCAAGTTTTCGAGTCCCCCTTCGTTTACAGCTCTGGTCCAATGATTGAGTGTTCTAATGGGCATTATTTATTATCTTCGGAATCTTTTAACGGTCCGTTCACCTGCTTGCCTGACCACTTCTCCCAAGTTCTAATGACATCCTCACGGCCGTTAAAATCTTTGTAAACTGCAGCGACTGTGAATCCAATGTCTTTACCGATTTCGTAACTGCGGGCGAAAAAGACGAAATCCCAGGCAGGGTTCCCGTTGCCTCCACCGGAGGGTGACTGTGCAAAGCGAAGCTCACCCCCATCTCCGATATCTTTGAACATCATGATAAAGACCTTGCCATGGGAAATACCGTAATAAAAGGGGTACAGATATTCGTATTCGGACACTCCTTGCACTAGAGAAATGTTGAAGCCTGAGTCAATGGGTGGGTCCCAGTCGCTTCCTGCCGGACGATGGCAGGCCTGATCACCGTGGGTCTTGGGAAAGTGACTGATCCAGCGAGGCGTGGCTTTGCCCTTGCCTGACCGGGACCGTCCAATGAAATGTATGGCCATGTCCTCGGGAGCGTGGATGTAGGATGCAAAGAAGACCCCAATATAGCTATGCTTCTTCCATGCATCCTGTAATGGCCGAAAGTTGGCACGCATTTCGACGGTATCTTCGCTAGTCAGTTCGTAGATTAGGCGACTCTGCAGGGGCCAGTTGGCTGTGCGTTTTTGGAAAAGTTCAACTTTCTTCTCTTCTAGTCTACGCAGTTTGATCGGCGCGATCCTAGGCTCGAAAATATTCCAGTCATAGCTGTTTGAGTCACCGTTGAATATATGTTCAAAGTTGAGCCCGGCGTAGGCGGGAACAAAGAGTGTTCGCTTCGAGGATCCGTGATAGAGCTCCGAGAGGCCGCTATAGCCTTGCCGATGGGCTTTTCCATAGGCAGCATTGTCAGCAACGACGGCTCTTAGGGATTCTGACTCTATTAGTGCCTGGGAAACCTCATCCGCCTTGGATGATAATACCGTGACACAAGCTAACATCACTATGATTAGAATATTTTGAATCAGGAGGTTCATATCAAATCCGAAATAGCATACATTTTATCCACCACGCAAATAACTAGCAAGTTTTCTGTCCGCTTAACGTTTAAAATTTTGCATTTGGAATCACTACAATTCTGCATCCTGATTCGTAGTTAAAGGGTTCTCTAAAATCAAGATAGTTTTGCGTTAGAGTTAACTATTTAACTCTGTCAGCTTTCGCCAGATAGTTAGGATCGATATTTACGCCGATTCCGTGGCCGTTAGGAGCGGTCATTGATCCGTTTTTGACGGTGATCTTGTCGCCTGTG
>JABSSR010000470.1 GCA_013213965.1 Verrucomicrobiales bacterium
ATGTCTTCCGTCCCCTTTACCATTGTAGGAGAAGACTCTCCCGTCTGCTGTGTGGGATATTTTCCCAATCAACACGGTTTCGTATCCTGATCTTCTGAAAAGTTCGGGCATGGTTTGAGCACCGGGTAACTGTTTATCTTGAATCGCTGTCTTGCCGCCGTGAAGGGCATGGTTTTGCATCGCTCCTGAATTACTGGGAGACCTTCCCGTCAAGAGAGCGTAACGGGAAGCGCCACAAGTTGAAACCTGAACATAGTGATTCCGGAATGTGACCGCGGTTTTTGCAAATTGATCCAGATTTGGGCTCAGTGCATAATTAACCCCATAACAACCCAATTCAGGGCGAAGGTCATCGACAGCGATGAAGAGAACGTTCGGCTTCTCAGATGCCATAGTGAAGGCTACAGAAAAGGTCAGGATGATAGATGTGATCATTAATCTAATGCTGTCTAATCCAATTTTATTTGAATACATTCTATTATTTTTCTTTTCCATTGCCTGAGAATATCGTCCTTATGTGGATAGTTCAATAAAAGCTCTAAGAACCTATTTTTGTTCTCGAGTTTCTACTATTGTTTATGAATCATAGGCTTAACAGTAAATCAATTATGAATACCCTGATTAAAACCGGCATTATATCAATTCTTTCCATTTTTTATTCAGTTCAACTAATGGCTGAAGAGGAGAAAACTCAATCCAAGGGGTCCCTCAAGAAAGCTTTTATCGATGGTTCCGGTCATGGTTGGCGAGCCCTAACCGGTGACGATTTTGTGAATGTGAATTGCAATGAAGAAACTTGGCGTTGGGAAAAAGGTCACGCGTTCTGTACGGGCAAACCGGTAGGAGTCATCAGGATGAAGGAACAGATCAAAAATTTTGAACTGGTCTGTGAGTGGATGCATAAACAAAGTGGAGGTAATTCTGGAGTCTTCGTCTGGGCCAGTCCCGCATCCATAAAGAATTTGGAGGCTGGTAAAGGAAGACTGCCTCATGGTATTGAAGTTCAGGTCCTGGACTTAGGTTACGCTGAAAAATATACCAAAAGGCACAAAAAGCCTGCCGATTGGTTTACTTCTCATGGGGATGTTTTCCCTACAGGTCCAGCCAAGATGAAACCATTTCCTCCAATCGCGCCGAACGGGAAGAGGAGTTTTCCGTCAAAGAATCTGACCAAGGGAATTAACGAATGGAACCATTATTATGTCAGAGCCATTAATGGTGAGGTCAGATTATGGGTCAATGGTGAGGAGGTTTCTGGCGGTACTAAGTGCGATCCTGCCGAAGGTTATTTATGCCTTGAAAGTGAAGGCGCTCCTGTTGAATTCAAGAATATTAGAATAAGGCCGCTGCCCTGATTTTTATTATCATAGCGGATACTATGAATCTTAAAGGGCGGAGTATCAGGTCCTAAGATTATGCATATTCTTTCGGGGAGGCCTCTTTTGGTGCCTTTTGACTTTGCTGAGTCAAAGAGTTGAGCTTTTCATTGATAAGCGACATGGCGTTCTCATGACTGATTCCGTGCTTTTCTCTTAGAGCGGGAATGTTACCGTGCTCAACAAACTCATCCGGCCATCCTATCCTTACCACTGGGGTATTAATTTCAGCTTCATGTAGAAGTTCAATGATAGCTGCGCCGAAACCGTTGTGCAGGACATGATCTTCAAAGGTGCAGATTACTTTCACTTTGTTAGCCATTTCCTTTATGGCTGAGTTGTCCATCGGTTTGATGAATCGCGGATTCATTAGAGATACAGAATGTCCCTGATCCTCAAGTGAGGAGCAAGTTTGCTCTGCCATGCTGAATAAATGACCTAGTCCAATGAGCCCAATGTCATTGCCTTCTTGAACCAATTCAGCTTTACCTATTTCTAATTTTTGCGGTTCATTTTTTGGTTTTGCTCCGGTCCCTGTCCCTCTTGGATATCGAACTGCAATGGGTCCAGAATCATGATTTACCATTGTCCATAGCATGTCCACGAACTCTTCTTCGTCCTTGGGTTGCATGAACACAAAGTTTGGAACATGACGGAGGTAACCAATGTCAAAGAGTCCGTGATGGGTTGGTCCATCATCTCCTGAAAGTCCTGCACGGTCCATACATAATCTTACAGGTAAATTTTGAATACCGATGTCGTGCACCAGCATATCGAATGCCCGCTGCATGAAAGTAGAATAAATAGTGAGGAAAGGCTTGAGACCTTGCGTGGCTAACCCGCTTGCGAAGAGCGCGGCATGTTCCTCGGCAATGCCAACATCAAAGTATCGATCATTTACTTCTTCACAGTCTCTGAACGCGGTTAGTCCCGTCCCTCCGGGCATTGCTGCAGTTATGGCAGTTATTTTTTCATCCTCTTTTGCAAATTCAGTGAGATATTCACCATATATTTGTGAGTAGGTTGGTACTGAGCTTGGATCCGTTTCTCCTGTCTCAATTTTATATTTTCCAAGTCCGTG
>JABSSR010000471.1 GCA_013213965.1 Verrucomicrobiales bacterium
CGGCGACGCATGAAGGTTGATTCCGAAGTTCCCGCAAAGTGCTTACTATCCTGCAAACCTTCTTCTGGCTTTCCAAGAATCAAAGGCTCACAATTAACCCCAAAGAAACCACCACCAGCGCTCCTACTTCCACTGTTGATAGATACAAAACCTGGCAATTGATCATTGATTCTATTTCCATACTTAAGCAACCAAGCACCCATGTGAGGATGCTTAATTGTCCCGCGCTTGGAATAATTGGTTTTCATTAAATACCTTGCCTGCTCATGAGCTCCAGTCTTGGAATGCAATGAATTAATCACAGCAACCTTGTCCATGTGCTTAGCAAGTCTTGGTAAATATTCACTAACGAGAACTCCGTCAGCACTGGTTTTGATCGCAGCTAAATTACCTCGAAATTCTGAAGAAGCATTCGGCTTTGGATCAAGTGTATCCAGATGAGACATTCCACCAGCCATATAGAGGTAAATAACTTTTTTAGCAGGCACTTTGCGGAATGGAATTTTCCGATCCTCGCCCCCTGCTCCATAAGAAATATTAGATAAAACATTAACGCCTAGAAAAGTCTTGGCCGCACCAGCCACAAAAGAACGACGATCTAATGGATTTGTTAATTTTTTCGAGAGGATCATTTTAGTAATAGTAAGTGCTAATAATTATCTTATGATTATGTTTTATAAATTTTTCAGATCAAAATATAACTCCAAATCATAAAGGATTCTTATATTTAAAATAGATTTTTTATTCAAAAAATTGACCCTCTAATTGTCAGGATAAGTATAATTCCAATGGTCGAAAGCGAAGCGCCACTGTTTCATTAATCTCTTCTTAATGTTATCCGATAATTGATGCGTATTCTTCTGATATTTTTTTTGATCTTCAATATATCGCTCAATCTTAATCACTGATTCTTTTTTTACTTTAATCCCTAAGCCTTGGTAAATATCGTTAACAACTGTCAACGGATCGGAATCAAGATCCTCGTATCGAACTTCATGATAGTCTTGGGAGGGAATGTTCTGACGCTCCTTCAAGTGAGCCTTCATTATCCTCTCATAGAAAGAATATGTAATCTCCTCATAATTGATGGATGCATTTCGATGCCATGAAAATGATGGCGTCATACGATTCCATAATTTCATCATTGAAGGGAACACTTCGAAAGGGTTGCGAACGATATGAACAAACTTAGCATTCGGAAATATCTCTTTGAGCAAAGACATCCTGCTCGTGCAGGCAGGATTCTTATAAAGCATAGTCTTTCCATTATGGGCGTAAGTCATTTTTTTTGTTAAATAAAGATATGCCGATTTGAGTGATTTCTTTTCCTGGTCACTCATGCATTTCAGAAAAACAGAAGAACTAAAGTACTCCTCAATTCTTCTAGGAAAATAAAGGCATTTTAAGAAAGAAACAGATCCCAATGCTGCCAATGCAAATTCCTCTTCTTGTGGAGTATCGGGACCAATAGCGACTTTATCCATACCGCGATGCTTTGGCATCATAATTTTCATTAATGCACGAGCAGGACGCAACTTGCCTAGACAATCTAAAGGCATCAGGGACCTTGAAAAAGTAATAACCGCAAATTGATCATCCTGACTTAACAGATTATGCAAGTGCGTCGTCCCGCTACGCCAGTGACCAACTATAAATATTGGCCCATCTTTAATCTCTTGTAAGTTTATCGCGTTCTTATGTCTTATTTTTTCAAAAAATACAGCTGGCACTCGAAATGTTACAGCCATGAGTGAAAATAATCTCGATGGAAGAGAATAGAGAGTATAGGGCCAATTATTAAAATAGAGTTTCCAAAATTGGATGAACCCACATCCCCCAATAGGATGTAAAAGATCTGGAAATTTTCTCTTTGGCATAGGTTAACCTTTTATGCTGGTTGACTCAGAACTGGATTGCCCACGAAATTTCTGAACAGCTTCATCAGTAACAAAATAACTCTGCATTTGCAAACGGGCTGAACCAAGGCCCAAATCATTTATGAATGCATAATGAGATAATGCTTCAGTGCCAGTGAATTCACCCAGAGTCACGCCTACTCCTGAATCCATTTCAGTGAAAATACTAGCTAAAACACAACCAGTCATCTCCCTAGAATCTCTTATTATAATAGATTGCAGTTTTTCAGGATTAATAGTTTCGAGCATCTCTTCAGCTGCTCTTGGAAGATAAATAATTTCTTCAATTTCTTGCCCCAATCGTAGCTGCCCTCCCGAAGTGAAAATCAAGTCCCCTTCCTGTTCTGTCCTCCTTGCTGCATCAATGAGATTAAATGAACTAGGGAACGAATAATCAACAATCATGGTCCCTGGCCGAACCTTTTCAACATCAATTATATTGGGAACATTTGAAGCCGCTATAATCAGCCCGCTCTCATAAACTTTGTCAGGAAGTTTACCACGGGAAGAACATATATCAATTTCTCCGACAAAGCCACTGGCCAAGAGTCTATCCTGCAATTCTTCGAGCCGATCTTCTTGCCGATAAAGATCTGACATTATAATTCCACGAGGATGTGGTAAAACATCCAACATTAGGTCAAGCGTGCCCTTTCCAATCGATCCCAGACCAATGAAAGATACTCTCAGTTTAGATATATCACGGCCCGAACGGGCAAGAATCCCCTCGACAGATTTTATGATTGTTGCACAACGCGTTGCGTTACCAGTAGTAATGATTGGTAAATTAACTTCTTCGTCATTCTCCCTCATCCAATTAATTACATCCAACCCATCATTGGTCACTAATGGGAGAACTCCAGTAAGTGATGCTTTCCGCGCACCTAATTTTGCAGATAAACGCAATCCATCCATAATGATTGAACTGATCGGATTGGAATCATTGTACAGATCAGTCTCGAAAACCGGTAACATGATAAGCCCTATAGCCCCCCACTGAGTCCTATACAAGTTGGTTAATCGAGCCTTATTTCCAAACCAATTATTGATTAATTCTTTTTTACTCAAACCAGTCACTTCAGTAAACGATTCAGGTATGTAAGAAAGAGCAACAGCATTAATATTGGGCAAAGAGTCTAGTTTATCATGGTCAGTGATTTGGAAAGAAAGGTATTCAGTATCGATTTCTTCCTCACTAAGTAATGGCTCAGAAACATTATCCATAGATACAGGTGCATCGACAAATCGTGCAAACTTTTCAATGGTTGGAAATCTGAAAAAAGCCTCTAAAGGAATATCCTTTTCCAAAGCATTAGAAACTCTAGAAACAATTTTGACTGCCATCAAAGAATCACCACCCATGTCAAAAAAGTTATCCTTGATACTTACCATAGGATTTTCAAAAGCATCAGAAAATATCTGAGCAAGCTTCGTTTCGGTAATTGTTTTTGGGGGAATGTAATTATGATCCAATCCAATGATTCCAGATTCAGGAGCAGGAAGTGCCCTGCGATCAATTTTTTGATTAAGCGTTAAAGGCAATGCTTCCAGATTAACAAAATATGTAGGCACCATCACTTTTGGTAATCGATCACGTAAATGCTCCTTAATACTAACTAATAACTCATTTGAAAGTTCTGATTCTATAACAAAATAAGCCACAAGAGCTTCTCCACCTGGTAGATCATCACGTTTGATGACCACAGCAGAACTCACTGCCTCGTGATTCATTATCGCAAATTCGATCTCACCAAGCTCTATACGAAATCCTCTCAGTTTTGTCTGAAAATCAATTCGCCCTAGACATTCCAGTGTCCCATCAGAGAGCCACCTACCCAAGTCACCGGTTCTATAAAGTCTTTGAGTGCCTTGATTAGGAATTTCAACTTCAATGAAACTCTCATCCGTTAATTCTTCTTTCCGACGATAACCCCTGGCAAGACCTGCCCCGCCTATACAAATTTCACCAACAAAGGAGATTGGTTGAATGTTATTATTATCATCAAGTATATAAATCTTTGTATTGGATATGGGTTTCCCAATACTCAATTTCTCTTCACCTGGAAGGACCTTAATGCACGTGGACCAGACCGTTGTCTCGGTCGGTCCATATAGGTTCCATACCTCATCAGCACTATTAACGAGGAAATCAGCAAGGTCTCTAGGCATTGCTTCACCCCCACATAAAATCTTGAGCCCGTTACGACCTTCCCATCCACTTTCCATGAGAATCCTCCAAGTCGTTGGAGTCGCTTGCATAATTGTCACTGAATGATCATTAAGCAATCTTGAAATCCGCCTCCCATCTCTGGCATCCTCTTTAGTTGCAATGACAACTTGAGCACCTGTAATTAGCGGCAAAAAAATCTCAAGTATTGAAATATCAAATGAAAGAGTCGTTAAAGCCAAGAGACGATCCAGCCTAGTGATTCCTGGGGTTTGTCTCATTGATGTTAGAAAATTAACTGCTGAAGAATGGGAAATCTCTACCCCTTTTGGTTCACCAGTCGATCCTGAAGTATAAATAACATATGCTAAATTATCGGCATCAAATAGAGGACGATCGGGTAACCCAATAATTTCAACACATTCCTCTACTCGGAAAACACCAGTAAAATCCGAGGGCACCAAATGATGTGTGCCTTCCGAGACAACAAGCAATGAAGAACCCGAATTTTTCAACATTTTCTGAATTCTATTACAAGGATAATCAGGGTCAATCGGGACATAATGCGCACCGGATTTCAGAATCCCCAACATGGCTGTAATCATCAGGGTATTCCTTTCAACCATCAGAGCAACAGAGTCATTAGGCCCAATTCCCCGATCGATCAAAGTCCCTGCTACATTATTAGCTAATCTTTCAAGTTCCTCATAAGTGATTTTTTGTTCACCAAAATGAATAGCAACTGCGTCCGGAGTTTTTGATGCCTGTTCTTCAACGAGGTGATGAATGCCTTTATCTTGCGGATAATCGGCTCCAGTTAAATTCCATGAAGAAGTAATCAGTTCTGATTCATCTTCGCTCAACAATTCTATCTCAGAAATCTTAATGTCTGGATTCCGGGTTACATTTTCCAGTAAAAGAGAAAAAGTTTCACTTAGTTTTTGAATAGTTTCTGATTTAAATAGATCTCGATTGTATTGCCAACAGCCGAATATTTGACCTCCACTCTCCTCAACGACAAGGGTAATTTCAAATTGCGCCTGGCGTAAATTAAGATCAATGGTTTCCACAGTCATGTCTCCAACCGAGAATTGATGGCCTCCCTTCCCAATTAGGAAAACAGCGATGCCCTGCTCATCAACACCAGGCACACGCTCCATGGCAAATGAGATTTGAAAAAGCGGTGATCTTGCAGGATCACGCGTCATTTTTAAATCATTAATGATACGCGAAAATGGGTAATTCTGATTCTCAATAGCTCCATTCACGGATGCTGATGTTCGATCTAAAAATTCAATGAAACTCGGGTCATCATGCGTACTGCTTCGCAAAGGAACCATATTGACAAAATATCCAAGCATGTCGCCGAGTTCCTTTTGATTTCGCCCAGCCATCGGACTACCAACCACAATATCATCCTGATCACAGTAACGGTGAAATAAGGCATTATAAGCAGAAAGC
>JABSSR010000472.1 GCA_013213965.1 Verrucomicrobiales bacterium
AGTTGAGGAAAATCTGAATTCCTGAGAAACTGAGTCCTGCTCTTGATATATACTAGAATCATTTCCTGGATTAGGGCCTAAGTCTAAGTCTAAATAGTAAGGACTCATCTCCCAGTTTCTGCGGGAAGTTACTGATAGGAATTTAAGTGTATCGTTCTCATATGCCATCCTGAGGGACTGGCTTTCGGCGCTCTGCTGTGAAGAGCCTCTTATATCAGAATTTAAAACAAATGGATCAGATGCTAATGAGGTGAGTCTCGAAGACCCGTCATTATAGTCATCATAGGATGCGCTCAAGGAGATTTCCCAATTGTCCGAAATGTTCCAGTATATGGATCCTGCCCCTGAGAGATGATCCTGATTGTCTGGTGAAATTCCTAGAAATGAATTGGTTAGATACCCATCACGCTCAAAGTAATGCGCGCCTACACGAAAAGATAAACTATTGTCATCGTTGAGTGGTCCCATAATATAAGAGTCAAAGGACTTTGAATCATAGTTTCCATAAGATGATGTGATGGATCCTTCTAATTGATTTGAGGGACGCTTAGAAACAATATTAACAACCCCTGCATAAGAGTTAACTCCAAAGAGAGTGCTTTGAGCCCCTCTGAGTATTTCAACTCTATCAACTGCATGTAACGGTGTTGTGTGTGAGAATATGTTGCCTGATGGAACGTCATCAACATACTGAATTACTGAAGCAGAGCTAAAGAAGGGAGTATTAGTAAGACCTCTCATGCTTGAGACGTCGCCGAATGATCCTATTCCGGTATCTGTTTTTGAATAATTAGGAATGAGGTCGGCAAGTTCTCTGTCACTGAATTTATTCATGACATTTATATCATTTCCACTGAATGCTGTAGCGCTCATGGGCCATGAAAGATATTCGCTTAAATCACCGTAAATATCACTCTGCTCTAATTCGGGGGCGTTTTGTGAGTGTGCTGTTAAAGCAAAGGAAAAAAGTAAAGAAAAAAAGTAGAGTATATAATGGGGAAACATTTGAATTTTTAAATAGTAGGTTAAATAATTTTAAAAAAAATTGTATTTCAAAAAAGACTAGAATGTAAATGTTTTAAAATATCCTCAGTTTTAACGATATTAAGTAATTATTTTTTGTATTCTAGGGTTAAATCATCAAATTGTATGACTTTTCCTGAATAAGCGGTTCCCCACAATGAAGCCTTACCCTGACCTGGGGATCCTTCGTGAAGATGTGAAATTAACTCATTTTGAGGAACTTTACTGCCATCTGACCAAGCAGATCCTGAGATCTTCCATTTGTCTCCCTCTTGCTCTATTTTGAGGCGCAGATTGACCCATTGATCTGGGGTCCATTTATAAGGAGCACTTTTTACAGGTTCTTCATTCTTAACCAATTCGATAACTTTTTTGGAAGGGACAACTCTTAGCCTGTAACCAGATATTCCATGAAGTCCTATCCCAAAGCGTGGATAGCTTCTTCTTTTTCTGAATCCTTTAATCCTTGCTTGAACGGTAGCTGCTTTTTTGACAGATGGCCCGAAAATAACGGCATTTTCGGTCAATGGTTCAGCAGCCATTTCAAGATATCTACGTTTCCCAATCTTAACAGAATCAGATGCTTTGACTTGAAAAACGCCGTCAATTTCCATCATCCCTTTAGGGAATGAATCGATGTCGATGGATTCAAAATCGTTGGAATATTTTTCCTGTCCAAATATGTAAGAACAGATCATCGATAAGTGTAATAGGATTAGTGCCAAGGTTTTCATTCGTTTCGGATTCCTTCTATCAGGTTACCATTTAGGGATACACGAGCAGAAATAATACAGAAAGTAATACTTCCGATACTTATAAGTAAAACAATCCCAAAGAGAAAATCAATCGGGAACTGCGCTCCCTTGCCGCTGATGTTTGGAGATATAGCTATGATTGAAGCTAAGATACCTGAGATGATTCCGAACCCAACCAAGAACAGATGTTCAGAAATAAGCATTCGTGTGAGGCTGGACCTGCAAAATCCGAGGGCTGTCATGATTGAAAGTTCCGATCTTCTCTCAATGACACTCCGAGCGATTAACATTCCTACCCCAAGAGTCCCCAGTAAAAGTCCCAAACCTCCTAGGGCACTGAATATTGATATGTAAGTGTTCTGGACTCTGTTATATTCAGCCAGTCTGGTATCCGAGCTAACAAATTCCATGCCCCTTTGCTCGAGGGACTTAGTTACATCGCCAATCATTTCCGATTCCATTATTTTATTAA
>JABSSR010000473.1 GCA_013213965.1 Verrucomicrobiales bacterium
GATTATTTGGGGAGGTGAGTTTGGACGCACTCCGGTAGTCGAAATGCCTAAGCCAGGTTCAAATCAAGGTAAGATCAACGGTAGGGATCATAATCATTGGGGATTCACTGTTTGGATGGCCGGAGGAGGGACCAAAGGTGGCCATACCTATGGCGCCACGGATGAATTTGGCTTTAAGGCTGTCGAAAATCCTGTTCACGTCCATGACTTGCACGCTACGATTCTTCGGTTACTTGGCTTTGATCACGAAAAACTTACATACCGATATGCAGGAAGAGATTTCCGACTAACTGATGTTTACGGTAGGGTAATTAGTGATATTATTGCATAATTTGTCAATATTTGCTCTCAACGATTGAAACCCCGTTGATTAGAATTAATATCCAGCCATGCTGGCTGTTGATAATATTTCAGTTCAATTCCTTGGCAGAGTACTTTATAAGGATCTCTCGTTCACTGTAAGTTCCAAGGACAGGATCTGCTTTGCTGGCCCAAATGGAGCCGGAAAATCAACTCTGATGAAAATCATTGCTGGCACAATGACCCCTGATTCCGGTAATGTTAATCGCGCTAAATATATTGAAGTTGGCTATCTCCCTCAGGACGGAATAAAACATTCAGGAAGTACTCTTTTCGATGAAGCAGAATCCGCATTCGAGAACGCTTTAGAGCTTAAAGAAAGATTAGAGGAAGCAAGTGATCAGTTAGGTTCATTAGACACCTCTAGCTCAGAATACGCTGAAACTCTGGAAATCTATGGAGAGCTACAACTTGATCTGGAAAATTATGATATAGGAAAAATGAAGCCGACAATTGAAAAGGTCCTAAGTGGGCTCGGTTTTAGAACTAATGATTTCAATCGCAAAACAGAAGAATTTTCAGGCGGTTGGCAAATGCGTATCGCATTAGCAAAATTGTTACTTCAAAAACCTTCAATCCTGCTCCTTGATGAACCTACAAATCACCTAGATATGGATTCTCAACTATGGCTTGAGTCTTACATACAAAACTATCAGGGCGCCGTAATTCTAATCTCTCATGACCGCGCATTTCTTGATTCTATAGTTAGAAAAACACTCGCTTTCGAAGGCGGGAAAGTTAACGAATTTTCCGGAAATTATAGTTACTACCTTGAGCAAAACGTCATTCTAAGAGAACAAATACAGAGAGCGTACAACAACCAACAAAAGGACATCGCAAAAGCCGAACAATTCATTAATCGTTTCAGGTCAAAAGCGCGAAGAGCTTCGCAAGCTCAGAGCCGTCTAAAACAACTTGAAAGGATTGAAAGGATTGAACTGCCTCAAGAATCCGAAAAGGCAATTAAACTTAGATTTCCGCAACCAGAAAGATCAGGTCAAATAGTCATCGAGTTAATCAATGTTACTCGTTCTTATGGAGAAAATATAGTCTTTAAAGATTTAGATTTCCGTATCGATAGAGGTGAAAAGATTGCAATCATAGGAGCAAATGGCGCCGGAAAATCAACTTTCTCAAGGATTTTATCCGGAGCAGATGAAGTGAATTCAGGAGAACGCAAAACAGGTCACAAAGTGAGCGTTTCTCATTTTGCTCAAGATCATGCTGAGAAACTAAACCCCTCAATGACAGTCTTGGAGACTATAGAAGAAGTGACAGGAAGAGACAGCGCAGGAAATTTACGCTCTCTTCTAGGATGTTTTCTTTTTCGAGGGGATGATGTATTTAAAAAAGTTTCTGTACTATCGGGAGGCGAAAGGAGCCGTCTCTCTCTTGCAAAAATCCTATTAAAACCAGCAAATTTTTTGATCCTTGATGAACCCACGAACCATTTAGATATGCAGTCACAAAATGTTCTACAAGAGGCCTTGCTCGCGTACCAAGGAACAATTGTAATTGTTTCTCATAATCGTGATTTCTTAGATCCAATAACTGACAAAGTCATAGAGTTTTATTCTAACGGCATACCTCCAAGAAGTTATCCAGGTAATCTGTCTGCTTTTATCGAGAAAAAAAGTGAAGAAGAAATCTCCAACCCACAATTACAGGTGCAAAAATCCAAACAAAGAATCACTTCAACCCCTAGCCGCAAAGAAACAAGGAAATTACAGAGTAGGATACGACAAGAGAAAGCCGAAACGTTGAAGCCTCTTCAAGAAAATTTAGATGAAATTGAAAATAAAATTAAATTAGCTGAAGACAGAAAATTAGAGATCGAGAAAGAGATGGCTGATCCTGCATTCTTTAAGTTAAAAGAATCACCGGATGTGACTAAAGAATATAAAGAAATACATGCCGAGGTAGAAAAACTCTATTCCAACTGGTCTTTAATCTCTGATGAAATAGAAAAAATAACTCTAGATTTCGAAGAAAAAATAAATGATATCTCCAGCCGTTAAAAATTAGCGCTCTGTCAGTTCCTCTTATTCAGAACCTCGTATCTTTACAGAATTTCCATGAGCATCCAATCCCTCAATTTCCGCAAAAGTCTCAACAATAGGAATCGATTTTTTCAAAGACTTCTCATTCAGTTCGATGACACTTGTCCGGCGCTGAAACATATCAGCAGTTAGACCAGAGAAAGATTTACCCGCTCCTCCTGTAGGCAGTGTATGACTGGGGCCTGCAAGAAAGTCCCCCACAGAAACTGCAGAGTGCGAACCAACAAAAATAGCACCACATGTTTTTAATTTAGGGAGAACTCCCTCTTTGTTTTTTACAATTAAAGAAAGATGCTCCGGCGCAAAAGCATTCGCCAGTTCTATGCCCTGCTTTATAGATTTTAAAAGAACGAGAATTGCACCATTTCTTATTACCTCAGATATCTGTTTTCTTCTTTTAAGGCGCTTGGCCTGAGAATTTAATTCAAGCCGAACCCTCTCAAGAAGCTTCACTGATGTTGTAGCAAAAGCCACTTGACTATCTCCTCCGTGTTCAGCCTGAGCCAGAAGATCAGAGGCTATCCAATCAGCACGCGCACTTGAATCAGCTAACACAAAAATTTCACTGGGCCCAGGCAGCAAATCAACTGAAACAAATCCAAACAATTGTCTTTTTGCTTCAACAACAAAAGAATTCCCGGGACCAAAAATCTTCTCAACCTGAGCAATTCTTTTAGTCCCTACAGATAACGCTGCGATGGCCTGTGCTCCACCGACTTTATAAATTTCAGTGGCACCTGAATGATCAAGTGCATAAAGTAATTCTGAATTAATTTCACCTTCCTTATTTGGAGGCGTACAAACAACTATCTCTTCGACTCCGGCAGCTTCCGCGATAGCGACAGTCATAAGAGAAGTTGAAACTAGAGGAGCTGATCCTCCCGGCACATATACACCTACCCTTGAAAAAGGCTGAAACACCTCTCCTATCGTTGCTCCTTGAGTATTTTTCATTGCCCAATCCTTTCTTAAGCCTCTTAAGGCAAAGGTCTTCACGTTAGCTTGAGAGATATCAATAGCTTTTTTTACTTTATTGCTTACAGCATTCTTGGCCTTGCTCAAATCCTTTCCTTTAATCAGTAAATCCTTAGCACTGATAAATGCACCATCATATTTTTGAGTTAAAGCAGAGAGTGCCTTGTCGCCATCACTACGGACCATGGAGATAATTCTCTCAACAGAAACTCGCAAGACTTCAGAAGGAATGGCTCGCCTATTAAAAAATTTAGCAGCTTTTTCCTCAAAATTTGGTTCATCGTGTTTGAGAATACGCATCAAATGAACGGATAGCCTCTTACGGGGTCAATTGCAAAGACCTCTTATACTGCTTTTCTTCAATTTTTATTCTATCTCAATCCAACAGCTCTTCAGATAGTCATCACCAGAAAAGTCACTTGGCATTGCCTTCTGATCAAATGTTACAATTCTTCTACCACAATTTATGATCCCAAGTTCCACAGCTTCAATGAACTTTTCAATGGAAATGCCCCGATGATTACAAGAGGCAAGCATCCAACCTCCACGATCAATTAAATGAGTCGCGGCACTCACAAGCAATGAATAATCCTTCTCTGCACTGAATACTCCGCTCTTACCAGCCCGGGAAAAAGAAGGCGGATCAAGAACGATCCCTCCAAACGTTCTCCCTTTCTTGCGAAACTGCATCAGCCACTCAAAAACGTCACCTTTGCAAAAATAATGGTCCGCATGGTCCGGATCGATTCCGTTTAGCTGAAAGTTACGTTTTCCCCACTGGAGATATGAATTAGATAGATCAATGCTTGTAGTCGAAACTGCACCGCCAAGAGCCGCAACTACTGAAAACGCACAAGTATATGCAAAGCAATTCAAAACTCTCAGCCCTAATGATCTTAATCTCACCTCCAAGCGATTGTCTCGCTGATCAAGAAAAATACCTTGTGAATATCCAATTTTAAGATCGGCCAGATACATAACATTGTTCTCTTTAATTGTAATTTGCCCAATTGCAGGGTCCCCTTCTTCACACCTAGCAGACCCTTTATCATTTTTATCTAGCCTCTTGAACCACAAGCTTTCACGAGGCAATTCACATCCAATCACATCGACGGGCTTTTTGTCTAAATAAGAAACCAGCCAATGGCCTGCAAAAGTATCAATGAAAACACTCGCATTTCCATCTCCAAGACCATCAAAAATTCTAAAAGAATTCGTATCTTTGGAAAGAATCTCTTTGCGTTTTATAAAGGCAGTATTTATTTGCTTATTCAAAATCAACAGTTATCAAAAAACAACATGGATGATCTAACATCAAGCCTTACCCTCGCAAATTCGGAAGGAAAACTTCTTGATTCATCCCTTACGAATATATCGAATTTTCTAGGGTCCAACCCCAATCCTCTATACATTTCATGCGTAGAAGAATTAGTACAGGGCAATAATTGGGAAGAACTCAATGACCGATTCTATAAGTGCCTATCATTTGGAACGGGAGGGCTCAGAGGCAGAACTATTGGCCGCATAATTACGAGCTCAGAACAGGGAAACGGAGGACCAAATGGAAGACCTGAGCATCCATGCATTGGTAGCAATGCAATGAACACATACAATCTAAACCGAGCAACCAGAGGCCTCGTTCATTACTTACAGGAATGGCTCAAAAATGAAGGATCTGATGAACGTGTTCGGATCGTTTTTTGCCACGACACCAGACACTTCTCCAAAGATTTTGCAGCACTGTGCGCCGATATAGCAGCCAAGATAGGAGCAGAAGTTTATTTGTTTAATAGCCATAAAGCAACACCAGTAATGTCATTCGCGATCAGGGAACTTGATTGCCATGCTGGAGTCATGATAACGGCCAGTCATAATCCTTATCACGATAATGGGTACAAAGTTAATTTTTCTGACGGCGCAGCAATAATCAAACCTCATACACAAGGAATAATTGAAAGAGTTAACAGTATTTCTACTGAACAATTTGATCCACTCTCCACCTCAGAACAAGGGAACGTATCATCTGTACCTGAAATCGTTGAGACAGAATACCTTAACCGAGTAAAGTCACTAGTACTTCGACCCAATCTTGTTAATGAAAACAATTCATTAAAAATAGTATTTACTGCTCTCCATGGGACGGGTGGTGTTCACGTACCACAACTACTAAATGATTTAGGTTTCAAATGCGAAACAGTAGCTGAACAGGACTCACCTGACGGCCGATTCCCGACAGTAGATTCGCCTAATCCAGAAAATGGCCCCGCTCTAAAAATGGGAATTGATTTGGCTGAATCTAAAGGTTCTGATCTGGTAATTGGTACCGACCCTGATTGTGACCGGATGGGTGTCGCAGTGAGAAACGAATTAGGAAAAATGGAGCTTTTGACTGGAAATCAAATAGGCTCATTACTCCTCTACTATAGAATCAAAGCACTATTCGAATTAAATATCCTAAATCAGCAGAACCGCTGTAATTCTGTAGTCATTAAAACTTTTGTCACTACTGAATTGCAACGAAGTATTGCAGAACATTACGGCATCAAAGTGATTGATACTTTGACAGGATTCAAATACATCAGTCAAAAACTAGGAGCGTATGAAAGGTCCCTACCTGTCGATATATATACCACATATAAATCACTAAGCGTCAATGACGCTCGCAATGTTCAGTTAGATAAGGGAACATTTTTCATATTTGGAGGAGAAGAAAGTTACGGTTATCTCGCATGTGACTTTACCCGGGACAAGGACGCCAACAGCGCCGTTGTTCTGTTCGCAGAAA
>JABSSR010000474.1 GCA_013213965.1 Verrucomicrobiales bacterium
CTAACGAATTTGATTCTGAATCAATTTCTTCGGCCCTTCTAATTGGCTCAGGGCCGCTGTCTCCTAAGCCATTTACTTTTAGTGTTAATGACGATCAGTGGTCCGTCGATTTGACGCGTCAACGCTATACTCTTCCCTTTGCTATTGAATTGGAGAAATTTCAAAAGGAGGACCACCCTGGCACTATGAGGGCCCGTGAATATTCTAGTGACGTTATAAAGATTGATACTGGTCGGAAGGTGCACATTAGTATGAATAAGCCTATGAGGGACGCTGGTTACACTCTCTATCAGGCCAGCTGGGGACCAGAGGGGGCCCGACCTGGAGACCGTCTTTATACGAGCCTGGCTGTTTCTCACAATCCTGCTGATCAATGGCCCAAGTACGGAACCTATGTAATTGCCATAGGAATGACGATTCATTTTGTGCAGAAGCTTTTTTCTTATCTCAAACGCAGTAACAGGTCACGTCGGAGAGAGGAGGATTCTCAATGAATAGCCTAATTAAATCATTAAGAGTTAATCTGCTTTTTGCTTTTGCTGCGACTCTTACTTTCAGCGCTGCAGGAATAGAATCCTATCAAAAGTGGGATCCAAAAATTGTGGAAACTTTTGAGGCCATGCCCGTTCAGGAAGAGGGTCGTCTTAAGCCGATGCAAACGGTGGCTCGCTATAAGCTGATGCGGATAAATAATTCAAAACGGCTTCGTTTCGAAGTTGGTGGTGAGAAGGTTAAGGTCTCTGCTGCAGAATGGTTAATGGATTGTCTTTTCCGTCCTGAAGTGGCAAAAAAGTTGCCGATCTTTAAGGTTAATAATCCAGACGTAATAGAGGCGATTGGAGTCACTCCTCATAATTCGCCCCGGGAAAGATACAGTTATGAGGAAATTAGCAGTGTCCCTGATGCGATGAAGTTGCTTTCTGAAAGGACCGGAGAGTTGGGTAAAATCATGGAGGATTCTGATAAAGAAGAGGAGGGTAAGGAGGCACGAAGGGATCCAGTCAATGCGGGTCTTCTTTCCCTTAAGTCCGCCGTCAATGAATTTGAGTGGTCAGTCAATGCGTTCAATTTTGCTAGGGATGGGATCGCCGTTGATTTGGGGGAAGCTTCTGAAGATTTCAAAAAAGCTGAAGGAGGTAGATCGAAGGTCAGTTACTTTCTTTCTGAGTTCGATAAGATCATAGAGATCGCTAGAAAGCCTGACGGGCAAGAATTTGTAGCAAAGATATCGGCAGCATTCAATATCCTTGAGAGGGACGTTGCAACGGCAGGAGTGAAGGACAGGGTCAGTATGATTAGTTTGGCTATGTTTCCTCCCATATCAGATGATGATGAGGAGTGGATAAAGCCTGGTTACTTGATCGAACAATTATCATTTCGTAAGAACGAGTTATCAACTGAGGAACAAAAGACATTTGCGCAATGGGCCTTACCTAAAATTAAGGCTCTTGAAGGTCTGACTAGAAATGTAGGGTCTCCGAGTTTTGGTGTTGATCTGAAAGCTTTGAGTGATGGGATTGTGAAAAAAGCAAAGGAGAGGGGAGAGTATAAGAATATTGAATTGGAGTTGTTGAACAATCGGCTTGGGCTTTTTCACTGGGCATTACCTTTTTACATCATGGCATTTATTCTTTTGGCAGTGACCTGGTTAGGTCCAGGCAGTAACGTTTCCAGGGTCCTGACACATGGAGTTGTTGTGATGACTGTATTTGCGACGATAGCTCTGATAGCTGGAATTTGCTTGCGCAGTATTCTTCTTGGAAGGCCTCCGATATCCACTCTTTATGAGACGATTCCGTTCATTACAGCATCAGCAGTTATTCTGTGCCTGATCATTGAGTTTTTTGACAGGAAAGGCATTGCTTTGGCCTGCTCTGCTATGATCGGTATCATTGGCCTTTTCCTTGCGATGCGTTTTGAGATTAAGGAAGCTCAGGATACTCTTAAAGTTCTTGAGGCTGTCCTCCGTTCCAATTTCTGGTTAGGGACTCATGTTATATGTATTAATATTGGTTATTCGGCTGCAATTCTTGGTGGTGTGATAGCTCATCTGTTCATCTTTTCCTGCTTCCTCAATGTTGGATCTAAGGACTATAGAAAGTCGGTTACACGCATGGTCTATGGGGTGACCTGTTTTGGGCTTTTATTTGCATTAGTAGGCACTGTTTTGGGTGGTGTTTGGGCAAATGACAGCTGGGGACGGTTCTGGGGTTGGGACCCTAAGGAAAATGGTGCCCTTATGATCTGCATAGGTGCTATCATACTATTGCATGCCAGAATGGGCGGTTATATCAAAGAACTGGGCATTAATGTAATGGCGGTACTAATTTTAATGATCACAGTCTTTTCCTGGTGGCATGTGAATCAACTCGAAACGGGTCTCCATAGCTATGGGTTTACAAGTGGTATCATGTTTTGGCTCTTTATTGTCTATGCTATTGAAAGCGCCGTCATGGCTCTGGGCTTGAGTTGCTACTTCTTCAGATTTCCGGAACGAAAGGCGCGGATAGCAGCATATCGGTTAGGGTTAGCTGATGTATTTCCCGTCTCTTTTTTCCTTTTGGCCTTCTGTTTTACTATTATTTTTGTCAAATTAGCGCTTCGAGCCTAAGCCTAAAGGTATCAGAATTTAAATTTTACTCTAAAAGCATGAAAATACATATAACTATAAGAGCATTAATATCCGCAGTAATTCTTATATCAGGATCGCTGGCATTTGCTGAATCGAAGAAAAAGATCGTTTTTGTGGCCGGTAATCGGAGCCATGGATGGGGAGCTCATGAATTCAATGCGGGTTCATTGTTAATGGAAGCTCATATAAAAGAGTCTCTTGGGGATAAGATTGAAACGGTTGTGCATAAGAACGGCTGGCCAAAACAGTCGAATGCTTTCGAAGGGGCTAATGCGATCGTGCTTTTCATGGACGGAGGAGGGGGGCACCCCATTAACAGGAACTTGGAGCAAGTCAAAAAAGAAATAGATAGCGGATGCGGGCTAATGTGTATGCATTATGCGGTCGAAGTACCTGCGGGTAGGTCCGGGAAGGCATTGCAGCAGTGGATCGGTGGATATTACGAAACTGGGTGGTCAATAAATCCCCATTGGATCGCGGCATCCAAGCTCAATAAGAACCATCCTGTAACGAGAGGAGTTCAGGATTTTAAAGTCAAAGATGAGTGGTATTTTAATATGCGGTTCAGGGAAGGTAAGAAGGACGTTACTACTATCCTTGATGCGGTGCCGGACGATGTTGCCCGGTCAGGTAAATCATCTTGGCCGCGTGGACCTAAAAAGCACATAGTGGAAGCGTCAGGAAGGGCAGAGACTCTATGCTGGTCAGTTCAGAGAGATGATGGTGGGCGTGGCGTAGGATTTACTGGAGCTCATTTTCACGCAAATTTTGGAGATGACGGTTATCGTAAACTGGTACTGAATGCAGTCGCTTGGACTGCAGGTTTGGATATACCTGAGAAAGGACTGGTGAGTCACAGGCCCGATGAAGCCGAGCTAGATGCTAACCAAGACTTTAAAAAGCCAGGTAGTCAGAAGAAGAAAGTTGCGGCTAAACCAAAGTCCACTAAGGCTAAGGCAAAATTCAGCAGCAAGACTATTTCAAGAGGAACGCCAAATCATTCCGTCAATGTTGACGTCGATGTGAGTGGAGCCAATAAACTTTACCTAGTAGTTGATGATGCTGGTGATGGATATGCTGCTGACTGGGCTGATTGGGCAGAGCCTCGAATCATTGGTAAAGGAAAAGAGATCAAGCTCACTGATCTTAAATGGAAGTCGGCGAGGGTCGATTGGGGTCAGGCACGAGTAGGCAAGAACGCTGGTGGAGGGAATTTAAAGATCAATGGGAAGGACATTAGTTATGGGATTGGGGTCCATACCAATTCTGTTCTTGAGTATGATCTTCCGAAAGGAGCGGAACGTTTCAAGGCAACTTGCGGCCTTGATAATGGTGGCACGGACCAAACAGGTAACCCAACTGTTCGTTTTCAGGTCTTCACCGAAAAGCCTAAAATTGCAGCAAGAAAGTCTGGAGGCAGTGGAGGTCTTGAACCTAGTGAATCACTTGACTTGCTTGACGTTGCTGACGGGATGACGGCTGAGCTGTTCGCTTCTGAGCCTATGATTTTGAGTCCATCAAGTATTGATATTGACCATAGGGGTCGCGTATGGGTTGCTGAAATTGTTAATTATAGAGGCCATAACGGTAAGCGTCCTGAAGGAGATCGCATATTAATTCTAGAGGATACGAATGGGGATGGTCTTGCTGATAATGGTAAGACGTTCTATCAGGGGAGGGACATTGACTCTCCTCATGGCGTATGTGTCTTGGGTGATAAAGTCATTGTTTCTGCCGGCGAACAGGTACTGCTCTTCACTGATAAAAACGGTGACGATAAGCCAGATGAAAAGAAGGTGCTATTCAACGTTGTTGGAGGAAAGCAACATGATCACGGCATTCATGCTTTTTGTTTTGGTCCTGACGGCAAATTGTATTTCAACTTTGGTAATGCATCGAGAGGACTGAAGACTGCCGACGGTGAAGTGATTATTGACAAGATGGGCAATAAAGTGATGGCTGACAGAAAGCCTTACCAGCAGGGGATGGTTTTCAGGTGTGATATGGACGGTTCTAACGTAGAGACACTCGGCTGGAACTTTAGAAATAATTGGGAAGCTACGGTTGATTCGTTTGGCACGATCTGGCAGTCAGATAACGATGATGACGGTAACCGTGGAGTTCGGATCAACTATGTTATGGAGTACGGTAACTATGGTTACCGCGATGAGTTCACAGGTAAGGGATGGAGGGACAAGCGCAGTAACATTGAAAAGGAGATACCGCTGATGCACTGGCATCTTAACGATCCCGGGGTAGTTCCAAACCTTCTTCAGACCGGAGCAGGCTCGCCTACCGGAATCATTGTATATGAAGGCCAAATGTTTCCTTCATTGCGTCATCAAGTCATACATTGTGATGCTGGTCCTAACGTATGCAGGGCATATCCACGAAAGAATAGTGGTGCCGGATACACTGCGGAGATGCTTCCATTATTGAGTGGTGGTGGTGACAAGTGGTACAGGCCAAGTGATGTGGCTGTAGCTCCTGACGGATCACTTTTTATTGCTGATTGGTATGATCCTGGTGTTGGAGGTCATGGGATGAGAGACC
>JABSSR010000475.1 GCA_013213965.1 Verrucomicrobiales bacterium
AATCCTACAAGATCAGAAGAAATTGAAGTTAGTACTGACCGTGATGATTTTGAATTCATTGAATTTTTTAATACCGGAACATCGGCCATTGATCTTACCGGAATTCGTTTCGAATCAGGAGTCAACTTTACTTTCCCTGACAACACGATCCTTGCCGCGGGGAAGTACTTGCTCCTAGTGCGTGATCGGAAGGCTTTCGAGGCAAGGCATGGGGCGAGTGCTGTGCAGATCTATGAATATACGGGTCGACTAAGTAACGATGGTGAAAATTTGAAAGTTATTAACGTTGATTCAGACTCAATAATTGATTTCACCTACAATGATCAAATTCCATGGCCCAAAGTAGCTGATGGTGGTGGCGCAAGCCTTATATTATCTGGCCAAGTGCTTAATGATCCTTCGAGCTGGGTTGCGAGTCGTAATCAGGGAGGATCACCCGGTGAAGCTGAAGCTGAAACTATTACTTATACTGAATGGGCGTTACAAAATTCGGTTCAAGGTGGCCCCGAAGACGATGATGATGGTGATGCGGTAAGTAATTATCTAGAGTATTACTTTGGGTCGCGTCCAGATCTTGCTACTGATGCGCCATTTACTGATGCGAGTATTCAAAGGATAGGAGGCGCCAATTACCTGACACTTAGTTTTCCGCGCAATTTATTTCCCCAGGCTTCTATGGAGATTCAGCTTTCCTTTGATTTGCGAACTTGGACTGCTGAACCTGAAATACTTGAGACTGTTTCAAATTTTGATAATGGGGACGGAACAGCTGAAGTGACTGTTCGGTATTTAAGGCCCATCGATAATAGTTCAAAGAAAGTGTTCTTTAGGCTCTTCAGTAACTAATTATTATACAGAAAGTATGGTGGCCTTTGAATAGTCTTCTACTTTTATAATTTGAGTCAGAATAATTGTCGTTTCATATGTGTGATTTGCAGATGGAAGAGAAAAGTAAATAAATTGAATTAGATCTAATGACCTTGGCTTATTATACGTTATGTCATTAATGAGTACCCCAATTTACATTATAGTTAGCATTGCCTTGATAGTACTTGGACTTAGCAATGGATCTGTGTCAGCTCAAGGCGAGGGAACCAATTTGAACCGACTAAAATGGGAATATGAGGGAGGTGTTTTTTCATTCCAGCTACAAGATTTACCAGTGGTTTTGGAGGACTTATGGGTATTGCAGACTTCAGAAGATATGAATGACTGGCAAGACCTTGAAACCTTTGAGGGTAAGACAGTTATTGATGTTCCCATTCAACGAGGAACTCGGCAGCGATATTACCGTGCTCGTCAAATTAAAGGGGGTGATCCATACTTGAGTGATTACATTGATGCATACACGGTCTGGCAGGGATCAGGTGTGGATAGTTATTCAATGGAGATTCGCCATTGGAGTTCATGGTTCTTTTGGCATGGCAATGTGACTGTCCGCAATAATGAGGTAGTGTCTACGGAATCGATAGACACTAATTTTCCTGACGTTTTCGAGCCCGAGCATAGGACTATTGATGATTGGTTTGCGGTCTTAAAGAGAAATATCGATAATAAGGCGCATCGTATTGATGTGACCTATGATGAAACTTTTGGCTATCCCAAAACTGCCTTCATAGATGTTGACTTAAGGATGGCCGATGAGGAGCAGGGTTGGTCCATTTTGAAATTTCTTCCAATGAGATAAGTTAATGTGTTTCGGATTGAAATTGTATATTTTAATTTAATTGACTCTAGGTATGAAAGCTTCAGCTATTATAAAAGGTTCGATCTTTTTGATCGGGCTTGCATTGGTTGTTGGATATTATTTGTTTAACCTTTCTCTAAGGAACGAAATACAATTGGAGAATGCAGGTTCGGTTTCTTGGAATAATATAGAACTTAAGGCTGGCGGGCGTTATTTTAAAGTTCATCATTTAGATTCAGGTGACACCAAGCGATTTATTTTCCATAGCCAATTAGAAGATGGAGGTATTATTACCG
>JABSSR010000476.1 GCA_013213965.1 Verrucomicrobiales bacterium
CCTCATCACCATAAGCTAAATGAGGAGGCACGAAGAGTCTCCACTCCGAACCTACCCTCATTTGTACTAGGGCCTCTTTCCATCCCTCAATGACATCAGCCATTCGAAACTCCGGTAACTGTTTATCATTCGCAGAATCATCCAGTAAAGTTCCATCAATTCTCTTCATCTTGTATTTTACAGTGACGATATCATTTGCTCCGGGAAGGACCCCCTCCCCTACCTTCATAATGATCGACTGCATGCCGCTACTATGCTTTCTGACTCCTTCCTCTAATGCATTTTGTTTTAAGAAAAAATCACCTCTCATTGCCCGGGCCTCTGCAGAGCCATCCTGGAGCCCGTCCGTCCAAAAAACGGGGCCACCTATCAAATTCTCTGGCTCCTGCTTATTTTTTTTAAGCGAATGGCAGGAACTCGCGGCGAAGGTAATCACGCAGCACAGGACCACTGTCAGGCGCTGAAAGAATCTGCATTGAGCTTTCACTGATAGGGAAAAGTAAACGAATCTGACTCTTTCTCAAATTCTGACCATTCTCGAAATCGCAACACTCGTAAGTGACTGAAACTCAATTTTTTAAAAACTTTTTGCGAAAAAATTGCAAAATCGACACTTTCATTATTGAGAATTCTCAATTCGCACGCTAATCTGCAAAATAAATCTAAGATATCTTCATTATTTATTCTTGTTGAATATTAACTACTAAGACACTTCACCACAAAAAACATGGCCAAAATAGTAATTATTGATGACGAACCGTCGATCCTTCAGTTAATGAGCAAACTGTGCAATGGCCTTGGCCATGAAGTCTTCTCCCTGACCACAGGATCAGAAGGGCTCCAGACCATCGACAAAGAATTACCAGATCTACTCATTGTTGATCTTAAGATCGGCGACATGAGTGGCATAGAAATCATTGAGCGATGCGCCAAGAATTATCCCGGAATGCCAATCATCATGGTCACTGGATTCGGGAGCGTTGAGACCGCCGTGGAAGCAATGCGACAAGGTGCCTTTGATTATCTGACCAAGCCCTTCGAGCTGGACGACCTGCAAAGGACACTTAACCGAGCCCTCAAAATTTCCTCTTCCTCAGAGTCTAAACAAACCGATGAAACAAAAGTAGCGAAGATAACACCAAGGAGTCAGCTCATAGGCAATAGCCCTGAAGTTAAGGAAATTCTTCGGGTCGTTGAAAAGATAGCCGATAACGACAGTCCTGCTCTACTCGAAGGAGAGTACGGATCTGGAAAACAAATAGTTGCCCGTACCATACATGATCGTAGTCACCGTTGCGATGAACCCTTTAAAATTCTCCACTGCTCAGCATTACCTGAAGACCTGCTCGAAGCTGAACTGTTTGGTGGAGATGGTCGGGAAACAATATTCGCGAGGGCCCACGGCGGTACCGTTGTCTTGGAGGAAATTAATGTTCTTCCCGTGAGGCTACAATCACAACTTAACAGCTTCCTTGATGAGCTTGGAAATCTCAAATTACTGGGCTCGGACAATCAGGGCCCTGACTTTCGCCTCATCGCAACATCAACTGAAAAATTGGAGGGATGGGTCGATGAAGGAAAGTTCCGTGAAGATCTCTATTACCGGATATCTGTCATCCCCATCATGGTACCACCTCTGAGGAAGCGAAAAGAAGACATTGAATTGCTGGCGAATCATTTCCTTGAGAACTATTCCAATCTTACAGGATCAAAGAGAAAGGAAATCGACAAGTTTGCCATGAAATTTCTTACCAACTACAAATGGCCTCACAACGTTGGAGAACTACAGAACGCCATACAGAGAGCTTGCGCATTATCAGATGATAAGAGGATCAGGCCAACTGACCTTCCACCTAAAATAACGAACAAAGTGGAAATTAATGATGATGAAAATGAGGCCATTAAGTACCAGTTGCCAATAGGATCAAAGTTATCCGACTACATTAAAAAACAGGAAAAAGTATTCATCCGGGAAACACTAAAATACAATAATGGTTCACGAGAAAAAACTGCCGGCATGCTTGGGGTCAGTATCGCGACCCTTTACAGAAAGATGGGCCTCAAAGTAGAGCGTGATAAATTGCTTAATTTATAGAATGTAAGAAGCACTGAGCTCAGTGCTCTTCTCTCATCTAGAACACTTCTAACTTTTAGTGGAAAAGATAGAAGAAGAAAAATTCACTAAGAATAGAGGCAGCTCGGCTAGATCATTGCGAGATCCCCCAAAAAAAACTCGCGCAGATTTGTCTATCCGAACTGCCTCGATTCCCCTCCGTTTGCACGCCAGAGTGAACTAACTAGAAATATCAGTTCGTCAAATTTAGCGCAAGAGCATTTTTAGTAGAAGGGAAAAGACGCTAAATGCTGTGATCCGTTCACAATAAACGTCAAACAACTACAAAAAAGTACTCAAACTACATGTTGGCATGTAGTTTGAGGCACCATAATGAAGGGAAAAACAGAAGAAATCAGTGAACCCCTCACATGCCTTGTCATGATGGTGCCGACGGCGGGACTCGAACCCGCACTTGAACGATTTTAAGTCGTTTGCCTCTACCAATTGGGCTACGTCGGCCTTGATCCATACAAAAGCGGAATAATTTTTTTATTCAATGATTAAGAATCACTGCCATGAATAGCATTATAAATACTTTCAGGACTTAATATTAATGGCAAATCAACGAATGAAAGTGATTTTCTATATTGCCTCAGGGCCTCTCTTGTCGCCTGATAAACGCTCATCGAAAGGCAATAAGATACTGAGGATGAAAATCTTACTGACTTTTTGTCATGCTCCATTAACTCAAATCTGAGGTCCGCAGGGACTGCCCCAGAACCTAAAAGAATAGAATTATTGAATTCATGGTAAGTTCCTCCGCAACCAAGAAAAAAATAATTCCTCATACCGTCCAGGAACGAAGCACTCATTCTTGAGACCTGCTCAGCCGAGCCCAGTCCAGCTTGAGACAATTGCAGAGCATCGATACGGACAAGGAACAGTTCTCCAGTGAACGCATCTACCTGCACCTCCGCAACGGCTGATCCGAAAGAAAATTCTTCTGAATTCTCCTCAGTTCCTGACCCTACCCTAACAGGCACAGCCGCAATGCCTCTCTTGTAATTCGGATCAGATTCATTGAATCGCTCGATCTCTTCTCGCCTCTCCTTGTAAGATGAATCCTCAATGAGCCGAGCCCACGCATCCACAATGATTTTATGACGGGAACGCAGCACCTCATCATCCTCATGCTCCATGAAATGGCTGAAGTTAATTCTTCTCAGAGAGTGGACCTGTGCTCCTGTCCGCGAACTGATCTGAGTATTTAATTCCTCAGAGATGAACGATCCAAGGGCCACTCCATCCACTCCATGGACAAGGCTCGGGGACCCGTTCGTCCTGCACAAAGAACATTTGAGCCTAAGATCAGCGCAGGAATAGACACCATTAAAGTGCCCCATTAATGAGTCCCTGAAATCGTTCGACAAACCAACAGCAGATCCCGAATCCACGTTCACATTACAGACTAAGGATTTAATTAGCCCGGAAGAATCATGAGTCAACTCTATGGCAGCCTGGATCTGACCCGAACGCGCACCGAGCATTTCATTTGGAGCGTCCGAGGGCCGGAAACGGACACCTCTCCTTGTCTTTAGTGAACACAGAGCCGTGAGCCCCGCAAAAAAGAAAAGCCGAGAGAACCTCCCATCACTGAACTTAGTCTCACGTCCACAAGTGACCTTAACTTCCTCCTCATTAACACCAGTCAGAGCAGCGATGCTACTTGCAAGGACCAAAGACTCACACGCATCAACGTCAACACTGAGTTGTCCGGAACCGATCACATTCGCCTCGACCCTTCCCAACTCCTGCACACAGACATGGTCCGGAAATACAAAGTTTCTTTCAATTGATTCCAATTCATCGGACTCACCCACGAACGATCCTTCATCGACTAATTCATTGGATCCATCATGAAAAGAATTCAATTTTAGAGCCTCTTCAATCTCGAGGACCGGCGGCTTCGGCTTATAATCGACACGGACCAGGTCCGCCCCGGCCCGGGCAATGGAAGCCCTCTCCGCCACGACAACTGCGACCAGATGGCCTATGAAAGCTGCGTCTCCTTCAGCAAAGAGTGGAAAATGCCCCAAACTGCAAATGACATTATTCTTCCCGGGAACATCGGCCGAGGTGAACACGCCATGAACTCCATCCACTAGCGCGGCCTCCTCAAAATCTATATTAGAAATGGTTGCGGATTCGAATGGCGATACTACAAATGCCATTTCGAGGGGAGGTTGCAATTGTTCTTTAGGGTTCGACATCTTCTAATTAATTCTTCTCACAGTCAGTTCAGATTCCAGATCAATGAACTGAAACTTACTTGGGCCCTGACCCGTTTGGCCAAGATGCTCATTAATGAACTTCAGAAGAAGATTCTGTATTAGTGTCTTCTGAAAGTCCTCCACATCCTCGAGCGATCCTCCTATACCTTCTCCAGAACCGATGACGGCGCTGACCTGCTGCTCAAGATCCTTTTCCCAGGCCCTTCCCTTGATGAATTTTTCCGCATTCTCAAATCTTAACGGCAGACCCGAACCAATATCGAACCATGTACTGGAATCAGAGACTTTATTTTTAGAATCAAGTTCAACTACAAAAGATGCCCTGATCAGCGAGTCCTTCTCGTAAGGCCCTTTCAGGACCTGGTAATGTGAAGTGATTGTTTTTGAAGACTCCATCTCAGGTACTCTCACAGCACTGATGAGCTCCTGATCACCTACACTCGATAATGTTTCTACATATAACAATTCTTCTAATCTCATCCTCCTCCGCTCGTCCAACCCATCTATTATAACTTCAGCTCCTAAGGACAATAAGACAGTCAGTAGTCCTGAGCTCGGCCCGGAAGAGTAAATCTCTTCCCATACCGTGTGCCGGTTAACAAAATGTGTGTCTCTGAAGCTTGTACAAAAATCATCAATTAACGGAAACTTATCCTTCAACCTTTCAGCAAATGAACGTAATGAAACACAAGCACCTATGACCCATTCATTGTTCTCAAAGGTTATTTCACGCAACTCATCAATATTTTCCAGGGAAATGAAAACAGCGTCATCCGGATCAGACAATTTCTCCCGATCAAGCAAATCCCCAGCAACACAGCAAGCTCCCGGACGGAGGACTCGAATCCTGATCGCTTCGAGCAAGGTCCCGGGCCGATAAAAAAGCTCATCATCTGAACTCTTGTAAACGAATTTTTTGAGTCTTTCGACACGAGAAGGGACCGTCAACAGGTGCTTAGTAGAAACCTTCATGCTCGACTCATTCCTGATAATAGCAGAAGACAAATGATCAGAGAACGAAACGTATCCTTGCCCATCATCGAGGCCCTCAAGACCAACAAAAACAGTCCTACTAAGTGAAACCTCTTCGGCCCCCGAGCCGTCATTGATTGCCTTAAATTTGACCCATAACGAGCCCTCGTTAGGATCTTCGACTCGAGGATCTATCGCTACGAGTTCACGTCCTGCCATTGATATGAGACTAGCTCGAGAAGGCTTTATCAGACGAGGCACGGGGCCCGCACAAGCATTGAAATCAATAAGAAAAAACAACAGACCCGCATGACCTTGATGAACGGTTCCGTCACTGAGCTCAATTGGTTCGTCTTCAAGAAAATCAGCCAGACTCATCTTTAACGGAGTCCCGTCCGCTCGATAGGTTAGCTCATTGATTGTAAATTGAAAATGACCCTGCATTCAGATTATCTAAACTCGCAATTCTATCCGCTCCGCCCCAAGACTCAAGCCCCCGTCACTTAAATTAAGAGGTTTCCGAGTCCTTACCTTCAAAGAGTCTAAGGAAAATTTCCTCAAGGGCAGCACAATTCTCTCCTTCCCGCAATTCATTGAGGGTTCCAAGAGCGACTAATTTTCCCTGATCAATGATCCCGATCCGGTCCGCCAGTTCTTCTGCCACATTGAGGAGGTGCGTGGACATCAGGACCGTGACTCCATCGTCACTGCGGGCACGGAGTTCCTTCTTCACCGCCTTCGCGTGGAGCGGATCCAGCCCGACCATCGGCTCATCAATTACGAACACTTTCGGCTCATGAACTAATGCTGCGGCAATGGCTAACCTCTGACAGGTCCCATGGCTCAACTCCTCAATAGGTGAATGCGCAAAGGAATTAAGGTCAAACTTTTGAAATAGCTCCATCGTATTATCATGAAGCCTGGGCCGGTCGACTCCATAAAGGTCTCCGATGAATCTCATAAACTCAATGGAAGTCAGCTTGTCATAGAACACGGCAACGTCAGGAACATAACCCATGATGGACTTGGCTTTGATCGGCTCTGCCTCCATATCATAACCACCCACGCTAATCGATCCACGGTCAGGTCCGAGGAGTCCTGTGAGTGCCTTGATAGCGGTCGTCTTTCCTGCCCCGTTAGGTCCGAGAAACGCGAACAGTTCACCTTCCTGCACATTAAGGTTAAGACCGTCCACGGCCACGTACTCTCCATAGAGGACTGTTAAATCTTGAATGTTTATCATTGGGATGATTCCAAATACTGTGAATGAGAGAGAGTCTCTGAGAGGATCTGGTAGCCTAGTGCCGTTGACATTTCCAGGAACTCTCCAGCCTCACTGAAAGTTATCTTTATTTTACCTGATCCGGGCAACTCAAATCTAAGAAAATATACCGAGGATCGACGACCGGCAATGTTGGCCTTGCCCCACCTCGCATCGAGAGGCAGGCCCGATGCTTGATTGTTCTGCGGAGACATCCTCAGAACCTCAAAGAGCATCTTCATTTTAGCAATTTCCTCATTTTCTGGATCCTTATGCGAATCAGCGAGGACCTGTCCGTCCTGAATCACCAAATAGTGAAATTCAAAATTTTGTGGATTGATATCAATCGATAATGTCATTTCAGGCTCTTTGAATTTCACGGTCAAGCCGATCATCTCAATTGATCTTGAAGGAGCGGGCCCAAGATCCAATGACCCCTTCCACTTAAGGTCCTGCTTCTTAAAGTTCGGTGAATCGGTCTTACCACTAGCTATGAACTTTATCTTGGCCCTCTCATTTAAATCTCCGTACTTCCGGGAAGTGACCATCACGTCTCCGACAAGGACTCGGCCACGATAAACGAACGCATGGGTCACCTCTTCATTTTTAAGAAAAAGATCCAACACATGCGCGGGATCAACGCTCGGGAGCCTTTCATATTCGGGAAAATACACACTCCTCAGGAGCCAAGTGGTCATGATGCCGCAAAAAACAAACACTCCCACAGTGAATAAGCGAAAAATCATAATCAATTCTTATATAGCTTTGACATTTTAAATTTCAATAACCACAATCCGCTAAGAAATAATTAATGTCATTAGTTATTATACTGGCACTTGCAGGAATCATTTCCATATCACTGGAAGTGATATTACCGGGAATGATCATGGGAATCTTGGGTGTGATATTATGTTCCGCTTCTATTGTAACAGTATTTAATGCTGATGACCTGCCTCCGGTCTTCCTCGGATTCGGAGGAAGGGTCCTCTTATCAACTCTCGTTCTAGTGGTCACGGTCACATCAGTAGGAATCTGGCTCAAATACTTCGATAGATTTCCATGGGCAAAGGGACTCGTCCTTAAATCCTCAAGTGACGGAAAAATTGAAAGCCTCGATAATAAAGAAATCATTGGTACTACCGGACGAGCCATCTCTGACCTAAAACCTACCGGAAACGTCAAGATAGAGGGGCTCCCTGACACCTGCTACGTTCTCGCTGAGAATGGGTGCATCGAATCCGGATCAAGCATTAAAATAATTCAAGTCGACGGCAGAACGGTCACCGTGCGTCAGATAACAACTTAAAATATAAATCCCCTAAAAGAAGAAAAATGAATCAACTCATCACTGCAAACATATTGGACTCAGGAAACCTTAAATTAATACTTGTCGGGATCCTGCTCGTATTCATCATTGCTGTCGTTGCAATCTTCGGGGGCTTCTTCAAGATATGGCTCAGAGCCAAGGTCTCAGGAGCCCCTGTTAGTTTCGGCACATTGATCGCAATGTGGTTAAGAAAAGTCCCAAACTCACTGATCGTTGATGGGCGGATCACCGCCTTCAAGGCAGGACTGGACTATTCAACTGACAATCTCGAAGCCCATTACCTGGCAGGCGGCAATGTCGGTGACGTGGTACTCTCATTGGTCGCCGCTGACAAGGCAGGCATTTCACTCGATTGGGAAAGGGCCTGCGCCATTGATCTCGCGGTCAAAGGCACAGGAAAAACAGTCCTAGAAGCGGTCCGCACAAGCATCAATCCGGCAGTCATCGACTGCCCCAATCCAAGTTCCGGAAAAGATAAGATCGAGGCCGTGGCCCGGGACGGAATCTCATTGAGAGTCAGGACCCGCGTCACTGTGAGGACTAACCTGGACCGGTTCGTCGGAGGAGCGACTGAAGAGACGGTCATTGCCCGCGTCGGTGAAGGAATCGTGACCTCGATCGGATCAGCCCAATCACACAAGCATGTCCTCGAGAACCCGGATAACATTTCCAAGCTGGTCCTTGAGAAGGGCGTTGACGCATCGACTGCTTTCGAAATCCTTTCTATCGACATTGCTGATGTTGATGTGGGAGACAATATCGGCGCCAAACTCCAAACAGAACAGGCCGAAGCTGATAAGCAGGTCGCACAGGCCAAGGCCGAGGTGCGTCGCGCGGCCGCCGTCGCAAATGAGCAGGAAATGCAGGCCAGGACCCAGGAACAGCGGGCCAAAGTCGTTGAAGCTGAAGCAGAAATCCCACAGGCCATCGCCGAATCGTTCCGCAAAGGGAACCTGGGCATCATGGACTATACGAGGTACAAGAACCTGATCTCTGACACCAAAATGCGAGAATCAATCGCCGGAGAAGACGGTGAAAATGTAGGAGAGGACCCGAGCGTCTAATCATTCCCATTTAATCACTCATAAAGAATAAATTCCTTAGAAGAACTGCCATGGAAGACGGACAGGGCCTAATAATCATTGCGATAATTTTCATCACTTTTATCAATTGGCTCTCACAGACGCTCAAGAAAAAGGCAGCAAAGAAGAGAGGAGAACCCGTTGAGGAACCTGCCGAACAGGAAAACGCAGCTACCAAAGTCGCTCAATACAGCACTGATCAGGAAATTAGCGAATCGACTATCCCGCAAAGATCAGGTC
>JABSSR010000477.1 GCA_013213965.1 Verrucomicrobiales bacterium
ATACGCGAGTGCGGAAAAGAATTCATTGCCGGTGGCAAAATAAATGCAATGACATCCGAGTGAGGCTAGTCCACCTGCAATTGGACCTCCGGCAGCAATCCAGAACTCGACCCAGGCATGACGCGGGGCCTCCTTCAGCGCAATCAGTGCACCCATGAAAGGAATAAAAACAGGTAACCCTACCTTTAAACGAAAGAGCCTGGCAGCAATGAGGTGTCCGAACTCATGCAAGAGAATCAAAATCACAAAACCGGCAGCAAATTGCCAACCCCAAAAAAGGGAATAGGCCCAAATTGAAATCAGCATAGTTCCTCCAGTCTTAAGAAGCATTGGAAAGAACTTGAGGATAGGAAAAATTAAAAACTTCAATTTTGCTCCAAACTTAATAATCAGCAGCAAAACAATACCTATCGGGCCAAGATATTTTGTTATCTTTTTCTTCCATGAGAGCGTGCGGTTACGTTCACCCGCCCAAGAAGGCCTATCTTCGTATTTTTCCTCCTCTTCTTCTTCTGAGTTAATCATTCGCTCAAAATAACGGGCCCTCAATGACAAATTGCAAAGAAAAGAAATGCAGTATTTAAGAAACTAGTACTTCAATGAATCTTAAAACAAATCACATAGCGAACCTTAAATCATGGTCAGGCAGCACTTTTAGATCATGATTAAGAAACAAATTACTGTGAGCTTGCAGTGTCAGTTACTTTGTGCCGATACTCTGAGGTATATAATTCAAATTTAGAACGCAAATATGAAAAGCATCCAAAGTTTCTTAGCCGGTTTTCTTCTTACCTCATTAATCATACTGTTCGTTTCTCCAATTCATGCGATCGCATTTGAAAAAGGGGACGTCAAACTTCAATCGATCGGACCAATCGCAACCGGACCTGATGGGGTCCTTTTCGTATCAGATCCAAAGTCTGCTACCATCACAGCGATAAAAATTCAGCCGAAGAAAGTTAAAAAATCTTCCGGGAACTTTAAAGTTAAGGAATTGAACACTAAGGTTGCGGCAGTGCTCGGCACTTCAAGTGATCAAGTCAGAATCATTGATCTGGCAGTCGATTCTGACTCACAAATTGCCTATTTGTCGGTCATGCGCGGTCAAGGATCCGAAACAAACCCTGCCATCTTATCCATTCAAAAAAATGGAACTATCCATGTAATTTCCCTTCAAGATGCCAGTCACAGCATTGCAAAACTACCAAATGCTCCTGAAGACAAGGTAACTGGTAACGGCAGGCGCAAACGGAATCAAAGGATGGAATCAATCACTGATATCGCCTTCATTAATGGGAAAGTCATCGTTGCGGGACTTTCCAACGAAGAATTCTCCTCAACGCTAAGGAGCATTCCATTCCCTTTTGAGGACAGTGTAAAAGGAACAGGTGTTAAAATATTTCATGGAGCTCACGGCCGCTACGAAACGGCCTCGCCTGTCCGCACCTTTGTAAGTTATGATATCGATGGCGACCCTCATCTGCTTGCCGCATACACTTGTACTCCACTAGTGAAGATTCCAATGAAAGAACTTAATCCAGGTGCCAGAATTGAAGGTAAAACAATAGCGGAATTAGGAAATAGAAATCGTCCGCTCGACATGATTGTATACAAAAAGAACGGAAAGGATTTTCTACTGATGGCAAATAGCAGTCGAGGGGTAATGAAAATATCCACAGAAAAAATTGGCGGATTTAAAACTATCACTGAAAGAGTGGGTGGAGGAGAAACTGAAGGCGTGCCATACGAAACTGTATCGGACTGGACCAAGGTTTACCAGTTAGCTGAACTAGACAATCAGCATGCTCTTGTGATCAGAGGCGCAGAAGATGAAAATCTGAACCTTGAAGCGGTCCTTCTTCCGTGATTCTCTCGAAGCGTCAATTCGCAGGAATCCTTTATCTGACATTACTTTCTTTTCAGATCGGGTGCATCGGCCCCTCATTATCGTTAAGAAACATTGATCCATTAACTAGCGTTCCTAAAATCCGATTAGTCAAAACAGGTACGAATACTAATCAATTTGCTTTTGAAGCCGAATTCGTAAAGGACGCAACAGACCAATTAATTAGGTCTAGAGGCTCTAATGCAGAGGACTGGGAAAAGGTCTTTTATGTTCAGGCTGAAGCTTCAGAGATTCTTGACTGGAAAGCACTTCCTCCCGTTCAAGGATCTTATCAACTAAACGGTAAAAAATTACTCTTCAAACCACTATTCCCTCTTCAATATGATATCAATTATCATGCGACTTTAAATGTTCTTAGAGGAGAACAGCTGACTGGCCTTGAAAGGATTCAAAAATCAAAAATAGTTGAGAAAACTTTCCGCCTAAATAAACCTAACCTCAACCCCTCAACGGTCGTGACACATGTTTATCCTAGTGCTAATTCCCTGCCAGAAAACTTACTTAAATTCTATGTGCATTTCTCGGCCCCAATGAGTCAAGGTAACGTTTACACTCACATCCACCTCTATGATTCCAAGGATAGAAAAATTCTACTCCCCTTTTTAGAACTAGGCGAAGAACTGTGGAATCCGAGTGAAACTCGTATCACTATCTTGTTTGACCCTGGACGAATTAAGAAAGGACTCTTGCCTCGTGAAAACGAAGGACCAGTATTAATTCAAGGAAAATCTTATAAACTTATAATACAATCAGACTGGCTGGACGCATCAGGGACCCCGCTAAAGGAGAGTTTTACAAAAACATTTTCTGTTACCGCACCGGACAACCAAATACCTTCACCTAACCATTGGACAGTCAATGCTCCAAAAGCAGGGACTAAGAATCCATTGATGATCGATTTCTCTGAGCCTCTGGATCATGCTCTTATTTCGCGTCTCATTTGGATTGAAACATCTGCACAAAAATCCATCGAAGGAAGCATTGTCATCAAGAATGCTGAGAAGCACTGGATTTTTACTCCAAAAGAACCATGGGAACCGAGTGATCACAAAATCGTTATCGAGACAAAAATTGAAGATCTTGCCGGCAACACTGTGATCCGTCCATTTGAAGTCGATCGATTAGAAGGTCCCAAAGAAAAAACTAATGAAGAGTTCCTCAGAATAAATTTCACTATCAAATAATTATTTCACTTACTGTTCTTGCCTTCTCAACCCCGGTCAGCCTCTGATCAAGCCCTTGAAAAGGAAAGATCAATTGCTCATGATCCACACCAAGAAGATGGAGCATAGTAGCATGAAGGTCCCTGACCCTTACCGAATCCTTCACAACGTTATAACTAAAGTCATCCGTTTCACCATAATGCATTCCACCCTTGATGCCTCCACCTGCGAGCCATCCGGAGAAGCAGCGAGGATGGTGATCCCTTCCATAATTATCACGGGCAATGTTTCCCTGTCCGAACACAGTTCTGCCAAACTCTCCTGCAAAAACAACCAGCGTATCCTCTAGGAGTCCTCTCATCTTCAGATCCTTGAGAAGAGCAGCTGTAGGCTGATCAACATCGCGACATTGGCCTCGCATATGAACCGGCAAGTTTGTGTGATGGTCCCAACCACGGTGGAAGAGTTGTACAAAACGAACGTTCTTTTCAGCCATTCTTCTGGCCAAGAGACAATTCCTCGCATACGAACCCGGCTTATTCACTTCAGGACCATACATCTCTAGAATATTTTTTGGCTCTTTAGAGATATCGGTCAATTCTGGAACTGAAGACTGCATACGAAATGCCAT
>JABSSR010000478.1 GCA_013213965.1 Verrucomicrobiales bacterium
ACCTTCTGGTAGCAGGAGCCACCGGTGCTGGAAAGTCAGTTTGTATTAATGGAATAATAGCGAGCATGCTTTATAGGTTCACTCCTGATGAGCTTCGATTCATAATGATTGATCCTAAGGTTGTTGAAATGCAGGTCTATACAATTTGCCCCATCAAATCGTTCCGGTAGTGACCGACTCAAAAAAAGTATTACTCGCACTGCGTTGGGTCGTGAATGAAATGGAAAGGCGCTATCAGTTATTCGCTAAACTTAATCTTCGTAATTTTGACACTTTCAATGCAAGGGAACAGAACAAAGGAACAGGAAATGGGCAGGGCGAATTCTTTGATGCTAGCGGTCAATCTAAATTGGACTTCGACCCAACTAAAGAAGCAACCAAGAATAATAATTCAGTAGAAGATAGTGAATGGGAATATGAAGAGGTTGAGGTTGAAGTTGAAGTTGAATACGAAGAAGGAGAAAAAGAAGGTGAATGGCAAGAAGTTGATAGTGAAGACTCGTTAGAAAATCAATCGGACGGCTCAAAACCTCAAACACACAGCGACGAGATCCTTGCTAATCACTCAAAATTCAGCAAAGAAGAGCATCTCAGAAATAAGGAAATCGTGAATTCTGTAGATGATGCTGATGAGGAAAAAATACCTGAAAGACTTCCTTACATTGTTGTGATCATCGACGAGTTGGCTGACTTAATGCAAACTTCTCCGGCAGATGTTGAACAAGCAATTGCGAGAATTGCTCAAAAGGCAAGAGCTGCTGGAATCCATCTGATAATAGCAACACAAACACCTAGGGCGGATGTTGTGACCGGAATAATCAAAGCAAATATCCCCTCAAGAATAGCATTCCAGGTATCATCATCCTTAGATAGCCGCGTTATATTAGATAATAAAGGTGCAGAAAAACTTGTCGGGAAAGGAGACATGCTCTACTTGCCACCAGGAAGCGCTCAACTGCAACGAGCGCAAGGTGCTCTGATCACAGATGCAGAGTGTATCTCAATCGTCGATTTTTGTTCTAAACAGGCTGGTCCTATATTCGCACAAGAAATTGAAGACAGCATAAATGGCAAATCTGAGGAAAGTGAGGAAATCTCCGAGGAGGATGAGGCAATTATCGAGAAATGCTTAGAAGTCATTCAGGTTGAACATCGAGCATCAACTTCCTTACTGCAGAGACGGTTACGTCTCGGATATACTCGTGCGGCAAGAATGATGGATATTCTGGAAATGCGAGGCATTATAGGTCCTGGCGATGGAGCTAAGCCAAGAGAGATTTTAGTCGATTTGGCAAATTAGATCGTATAGGATCTTCTTCCCGGAGATTATTATCCCCCCACAATGATGTGGTATTGAATGTCTTCGGTTGTAAGGAACCATGAAAACCAGGATCGGCAGAAAACTGACCGAAGCTCGTGAATGTCTAGACCTCACGATCGAGGATATGGCTATACTTACACGGATCCCGGCCAAGATCATTATACAAATGGAAAATGATGATTATTCATTGTTTCCAAATAATGTTTATGCAAAGAGCTTCATCAAACTTTATTGCAAGAGTTTAAAAATAAATTCCACGAAATATATTCATGAGATAGAGAATCTCTTGCCGTCACACGATCAGAAAGCAATTTACTTGGATGGAGCAGCAGCCAGCAATGACTTCCGAAGACTAGAAGAAGAAAAAATAGAAACATCATCACCTATGAGTCTTGCCGCAGCCATGACTCTACTTCTTATGGGCATTCCTTTCATTATTTTGATTAATGGTAATAAAAGTCAAAACACCAACAAAGTTAATCCTGAACTCTATGCACCTGCAAAAATCGATTCAATAACAGACCCGGAAGAAGAATCTTTTGTTGGAATTAAAAGCTTAAAAAATAAACAAGGAACCTCTCAAGATTCTTTGAAATCAACTGATCCATCCCAAAAAAATAAGGACGAAATACAAGAAACAAAATCGGCGCCAAAAGCCATACCCGTTGAAAAGAACGCAGTTACTAGGCAACCGGTCGCTTCTTCATCCTTTGAATAATCAATTTTCCATTAATTGATGCTTGTTTGAATATCCAAGGTCAAAATCTATTTATATGAATTCCTCTTCCGCTTCTCGAGTTTCAGATCTAAACGTTGACTCCAACGTTCCTCTCCCGGCACCGGCCTTACTATGCCATGAAATTCAGAGGACAGAGGAACAGGCCCAATTCGTGGCAAAATCGAGAGAACAGATTAAAGGAATAATTTTTGGTAAAGATCCTAGATTATTAGTCATTCTTGGACCCTGTTCAATTCACTGCCTAGAGTCCGGGAAAGAATATGCAGACAGGCTCTCGA
>JABSSR010000479.1 GCA_013213965.1 Verrucomicrobiales bacterium
ACTCGGCCGCCATAGACAGCACAAAACAAAAAAAAGAACCGCGAAGAGCTGACCTGGCCGACTGGATCACAGCACCCGGTAACCAGTACTTTTCTTCGAGTTACGTGAACCGGCTCTGGGGATACATGCTCGGGACAGGGATCATAGAACCTCTCGATGATATTCGTGCTGGAAACCCACCAAGCAATCCGGAGCTATTGAAATATCTGGAGCAGGAATTCATCAGTAGTAAATTTAATGTTCAGCACGTGCTGCGTATGATCTGCAAATCGAGAACGTATCAGCTTTCCATTGAAACCAACAAATGGAACAAGGATGACGGCACTAACTTTTCACATGGAAAAGCGCGCCGTTTGCCGGCCGAAGTCCTTTACGATACAATTTATACTTCTCTAGGGGCTCAGCCCAAGTTTCCTGGCGTCCCTCCCGGGACCCGGGCCTCGCAGCTCCCTGACGTTGGAATTAAATTACCTGATGGGTTCCTAGATAATGCCGGAAGACCTGTCCGCGAAAGTGCCTGTGAGTGCGAACGGAGCAGCGGCCTTCAATTAGGACCAATCATGGCACTTATCTCAGGGCCGACAGTCGGAAATGCCATAAGTGATCCAAACAATGTACTTCCAAAACTAATAAAAGAATCTGAGGACGATAAGAAAATCATCAACGAGATTTTCCTCCGACTCCTATCGCGTCCTGCAAATAATGAGGAACTTACCGCGAGCCTTTCCCTGATGAATGACATTGATAAGGATCATGCAAACATTGCTGCAATGGTCAATAAACGTGAATCAACACTTAAAGCCGAAACCGAAAAGGCCACAAAGAAAAGAGACGACGCCATCGCCGCGGCTAAATCAGCACTCACTAAGTATCGTGAGGAAATGGCCGCACGTGAAGAAAAACTCAATAAAGAACAGGCCGACCGCATAGCGGCGGCTGAAAAGGCTGTTAATAATTTTGAACAAACCATTCCTCAAAAAGTATCAGAATGGGCCAAGGCCAGCTCAACGGACTCATCCTGGGAAGTTATTAACCCGATAGGGTTTAACTCGACGAACGGATCCAAGCTCGAGCTAGAAAATGACAGCTCGATCTTTGCTTCTGGACAGAACGGGATCGGTAATTACAGGATCTACGCAACAACAGAAACCCAAAACATCACCGGTGTCAGAATAGAAGCGATACCTGATAGCAGATTACCTAAGGGGGGGCCAGGAAGGGCTGGTGGTGACGGGAACTTTGTTCTCACCGAGTTTGAGATTCACGGTTCCGCCGTTCAGAAGAAGGAGGACTGGAAGGTCGTCAAGCTGTGGACATTTGACGAGAACGCCGACGGCTGGGAAAAGCCCAATCAGGCAGAGATTGCAGTCGAGAAGGGTGTCCTTAAAATTAACAGTAAAGGGAATGATCCTTCAGTGACTGCGGCACTGAACGCTCCTGCAGGAACATTCATGGTGGATCTTAAGGCCGAGTTTCCCGGGCAAGGAAAGGCACACGCACAACTCTTCTGGACCACCAAGAAGGATCCTAACATTTCTGAAGAAAGATCTACCAGACTCACCCTTCCCAGAGGGAAGAAGGGTTGGCAAAATTACCGGTTCTTTTTCCAGACAGACAGTGATCTAACTTCTCTCAGGTTCGATCCAATCGATGATAAGAACGTCGTCTACGTTGACGCGATGCGAGTTAACAGGGCAGAAACTCCGAAACTCGAAAAGTTTGCTCTGGAAAACGCAAAGGCAGACTTCAGTCAGGACGGTTATACTGTCAATACTGCCATCGATGGACAAAAAGGTGATGACAAAAATGGTTGGGCGATCGCTCCTCAAATGAATAAACCACACACCGCCACTTTCGAAGTCAAAGAACAGCCCAAGACCGATGGAAGAAGACTTCTCCGTTTCGACCTTGATCAAAGGTATAAGGGAAAGAATTTTTCCATTGGACGTTTTCGGATTTCTGTGACCTCTTCACCCAAGCCAATCAACTTCGGGCTACCAGGAAATGTCACTGCGATCATTGCAAAGGTAGAGAACGAACGGACCGAAGCAGAAGTCGCTGAGATCACTAAATATTATAAAGAAAATAATGGAGACCTGAAAAAATTAAATGAGACTCTGGCTAACGCTAAGA
>JABSSR010000048.1 GCA_013213965.1 Verrucomicrobiales bacterium
AATCCAAAGTCTGTGGAAATTGTAGAACAAATGATCAAAACTCTTAAAGATGAACATGGCTTGGATGATCAGAATGCACTCCAGAGATTTTGTCTAGTGGCACTGAACATGAATGAGTTTATATTTGTTGATTAAGAACCGTTAAAATAATAGATAATTTATATCCTATAAAAAGAAAGAACAGACCATGAAATTACCACGTAATACATTCTGCGGACGAACTCATCGCCGTGAATTCATGCACAATGTTGGTGGAGGTTTTACATCAATGGCCCTCACAGGAATGCTTGCCAATGATGGATTTTTCAAAGGCTCAGCAAACGCGGCTGGAGGCAATCCTCTTTATCCTAAGCCTCAGATGATGCCCGCAAAGGCAAAATCAGTCATATTTCTTTTCATGTATGGCGGGCCTAGTCACATGGACACTTTTGATCACAAACCAAAACTTTACCCTTTGGATGGACAAACAATTGACGTTAAGACCCATGGTCGAGGCGGCAAAAAGAACAAGGGACGGGTAGTTGGTCCAAAGTGGTCCTTCAAACCTTATGGACAGTGTGGGAAAATGGTATCGGAGCTTTTCCCTCATCTTGGAACCTGCGTTGACGATATGACTTTCATTCATTCAATGACGGCCGATTCACCAATTCATGGATCTGCCATGCTCATGATGAATAGTGGATCTTTAATTAGCGGTAAACCTTCACTAGGATCCTGGGTAAATTACGGACTCGGATCTGTGAACCAGAATTTACCAGGCTATGTAGTGATGCTTGACCATACTGGAGGACCTATTTCCGGTGCAAAGAATTGGACTTCCGGCTACATGCCAGCTTCGTACCAGGGTACAGTTTTCCGTCCTACGGGAGACCCAATTCTCAATCTTAAACATTCTAAGGGAATGAATGCAATTGAGCAGAGGAAAGTCATTACATCTTTAAATCAATTAAATTCTCAACACCTCTCAGGTCGGGAAGATAATTCAGATCTTAGTGCTCGTATTGCTAGTTATGAGCTTGCCTACAATATGCAGTCCACCGCGCCAGAGGCCATAGATGTGGACTCTGAACCACAGCATGTTAAGGACCTGTATGGCCTTGACGGTTCTAGGACTGATGACTTTGCCCGTAAGTGCATTCTGTCAAGAAGGCTAGTGGAACGTGGAGTTAGATTCATACAGGTATATTCTGGAGGAGCTCATAATGATTCAAACTGGGATGCTCATGGTGACCTTAAAAAGAACCATGATTATCATTGCGGCCGCACAGACAAGCCAGTTGCTGGATTACTAAAAGATCTGAAGCAGAGGGGTCTTTTAGAAGAAACTTTAGTGGTTTGGGGTGGTGAGTTCGGACGTCAACCGACTGCGGAATATGCAAAGGGAACTGGTCGTGATCATAATGCCTTCGGTTTTACAATGTGGATGGCCGGTGGAGGGGTCAAGGGAGGTGTCAGCGTGGGGACAACAGATGAGTTAGGAAGTAAGGCAGTTGAGAACCCTTACCACGTGAGAAACCTTCATGCGACAGTCCTTAACTTGATGGGTCTTGACCAAAATAATTTAAGTTATTTCTATAATGGCTTGGATCATAGGCTTGTTGGCGTCGAGGGGGCCGATCCCATTTATCAGGCCATGGCCTAAAGAATGCTATTTATAGCAGTGACTAAAGTGTGAGTTTGCCAAGCCACGAAACTGCTGGTATCAGCAATCGCAAACGTTATCTGGTGGGTGTTTCCGGGGGACGCGATTCAGTGGCACTGTTGCACTGGCTAAAGTTCGAGATTCGCTGTAGGGATATTATCGTCTGCCACCTCAATCATTCTTTGAGGGGTAGAGATTCCGGTTCAGATGCAAGATTCGTTCGTAATCTTGCCCGGACTTATGATTTTAAATTTGAATCTGAAAAGAAAGACATTCGTAAAATATCCGAGCAGAGAAAGTCTTCAATTGAAGCAACTGCCAGGGACGAGAGATTAGGTTTCTTTGCGCGGGTTTCAAGGAAGTGGCGTTGTAAGCGCGTGATATTAGCACATCATGCCGATGATCATGTTGAGACTGTACTTATGAATTTGTTTCGTGGATCAGGGAGATTGACTGGTATACGTAGGGAATCGAAGATTGTATCGAATGGAGTGAGCATCGAGTTATTGAGACCACTTCTATCTGTTTGGCGCAGTGACATTGATTCTTATGTGAAGGAAAACAGTATTCGTTATCGGGAAGATACAAGTAATCGTAGCAACGAGTTTTTGCGTAACCGAGTGCGGAACACGCTCATTCCTAGTCTCAGAAAAATATTTCAACGTGATGTAACGAAGGCAGTATCACGAGCCTCAGAAGTATCGATGCGTGAATCGGATATGATCGATGCAATTCTTTTATCTTCTGAATTTTCATGGATCAGTAAAAAAGAACTATCCTTGGTTAAACTGAAGAAACTAAATAATGCGTTACAGGCACGGGCCATATTGAAGTGGTTGAGAAAGGCAAACGTGTCAGGAGTAGGCTTCGTGGAAGTGGAACTGGTCAGATCTTTACTTACAGATAAATCAACGGCCAAGATCAATCTTCCGGGAGGCAAACATGTTCGGCGCAGAAACAAGATACTTTTTATTGAGTGATCCCTATTTTTCCGGCCAATTCAAATGCTTACGAAGAAACCTAAAGGTTTCTTTTCCATTGATTGTATGGGGGCCAACGAACCATTCGATTTCCGTTTTATTACCGATACCGAGTTTTGCAGAATAGAGATTCCTGACCTTCGCAAATTCATAAGCTACAGTCTCATCCGGTGCAACGCCATCAAAGTGCCCACGCTCGACCATGAATGGTCGAGGAGCAATCAGCGCAGCCATCTCTGCATAATTGAAAGTGCTGCCCAGATCCCACTCGAAGATTTCATATTCACCGGTCCACACGTAACTGTATCTGGATCTGGTTGATGCATTTTTCCAGACCCACTCATTGAAGTCTGCTGAACATATTGAGAGACAGTAATTTGAGACGAGGGGTGGGATCCGCATAGCGGATTTTCCTCCGTATGAAAGGCCGTAAAAACCTATTCGTTCTTTGTCCACGAATTCAAGTGAACCTAGCCAGTCAGTGATTTGTTGATGTTGAGGTACCATCAAAGAAAAGAGTGTTTTGCCTATTGCATTGGCTTTGAATTGAAGGGCACGGAACCTGTCCTGGAAAATGTATATGTTTTGAGGTGCAAAAGTAACAAAGCCGAGCTTGGCGAGCTCAGTTGTGAAGGCTTTATAATAATGATGATCCTTTTCCCCTATTGTGGATTG
>JABSSR010000480.1 GCA_013213965.1 Verrucomicrobiales bacterium
CTCAAAAGAAAAGTATCGAGAAACAGAGAAAGTTTGCTGAACAAAATCCGGAAAATTCTCAAACAGTGAATCCAGATGGTGTTGGTGAAGAAAAGGAAAAAAAGGATTCTCAGGAGGATAAAGCAATTGAACCTATCAAGGAACAGTTAGTAACTCTTGCTAATGGCGTGGCTGGCTGGACATTTACCAATATTGGAGGAGGAATTAAGACGGTCGCACTCAAGGAGCATAATCTAGAGAGCCCTGAGACGGTCGAAGAAAAAGGTTTAAAAACTGCTTCATCAATTATTCTAAATAAACATTCGAAGTATCCGATCGGTGCACTGAGTAAGGGCGTTGGGAAATTTGAAGGGTTGAAATATGAAGTTGTTTCTCAGAGTAAAAACCGAATTGAATTTCGTGCGGAAAGTCCTGCAAAGTTGCAGGTGACTAAGATCTTTACGTTGACTGAAGATGAGGATCTTGGGGAGGGGTATATCATAAAGATGGATTTGAGTGTTAAGTTTTTGGGCGAAAGTGGTAATATTAATCTGAATGATTATTTTCTTTATGCAGGTTCCGCCTCTCAGCTTAAAGACGGCAATTCAAGAGACCTTTATACCGGTTTTGAATATATGCGGGGCAGTAAGGATAAATTCAGGAGCTTAAGCTATTTAAAAAAGGATAAGGAAGACATTAAGGGGAATGAATTGCATGAGAAGCTTCAATGGATAGGTGTAAGTAATCAGTTCTTTTCAACGAATTTATACGTGAAAGATTCTTATGACTCATCTGTCTGGGCTAGTCGTTTTGAAGTTAATTCAGACCAGTATGCATCTCAGGGGGCAATGGGATTGCCTCAAAATATTAATTTAAATCCTGGAGAATCGAAGGCTTGGGAATATGAGATTTATACAGGCCCGAAAAGTTATCAGATCCTTAAGCGCCTTGATGGTGAGAGGAAAGAAATAGTCGGGTTTGATAGAATGCCGATATTCGGCTTTTTTGCAGAGCCTTTCGCTGTTCTCTTGAGTTGGCTAATGAATGTATTGCATGGTGCCCTTGGTAATTTTGGTTGGGCTATTATTTCTATTACGGTCATCATGCGTTTATCGATCTGGCCTATCACGGCCAAAGGAACCAGGGCCATGAAAAAGATGAGCAAACTTGCGCCCATGATGCAGGAAATTAAGGAGAAGCATAGTAATAATCCTCAGAAGATACAGCAGGAGACGATGAAATTATACAAAGATTACGGAGTCAATCCGATCGGTGGATGCCTTCCTCTTTTGCTGCAGATGCCGATTTTCATTGGTTATTTTGCAATGCTTCGCTCGGCAGTTGAACTTCGACATGAGGGATGGATTGGTTGGGTGAATGACCTGTCTTTGCCTGACAGCGTGGGTTCTTTGGCTGGCTTACCAATTAATATTTTGCCCTTATTGATGGGAATCACCATGATGCTCCAAATGCGAATGACACCACAAGCTGCCGGTCCCAACCAGAAGCAAATGCAAATCATAATGTCAATAATGCCGATTTTCATCACTGTGATTTGCTATAACTTTGCTTCGGCCTTAGCCCTTTACTGGACAGCTGGTAATATTTTCAGCATTGGCCAGACCTGGGCCTCGAAAAAGTTTGGTAAGGAAGTTGAACTAAAAAAGATCGATCGGAAAAGAAAAAGGCTACCGGTCGGGGCCCCTGGCGCACAGCCTAAATCCTCAAAGCCTCAGCAGATCCGGACCGGAGGAGGAGGCAGGAGAAAGCGTCGTTAAAGATCCTGCATTGAAACTATTATTTAGTCTCTTCATTGCCTAATCGATAGTTTCATTAGTTTCGGTATGTTAATTTAAAGATTTGTTGTTAATTTTCCCTTGTTTTATAATTCTTCAGAGGAATCAACTTGATTCTGTCTTGAATTGTGATAATCGAATAACCCTTCTTTGACCATGAGTTGTAAGAAGACTAAGATTAGAACAACCAATTATTTGAAATCTAATTTTAACTTCTCCATTAATCCGCAAAATTAAACCATCCCTTATATAGATAAACTTTCTTTACGCTTAACCGACTGCATTTGTCATAACTGTTAAAGAAATAATTCTATCTGATAGATCTGCCATGAAAACAGAACTCGTTGAGAAAGCCTTGGAAGTTATTTCTGACCCGCCCTTGCTAATCAATCTAGTCTCTAAGAGAGTCCAGCAGTTGAACAGTGGCAGGAGCCCATTAATTACTATGGTTGAAAGGATGGGCACTGCGGACATCGCTTTGACTGAAATCATCGAAGGCAAGATCGTTATTGATGAGGGTGATACTGAAGAGTAAACTCTCTGCGCCATGTCGCAGGAAATATCAAAGAATCGTAAAGCTTTTCACGACTTTAACATTGTCGATAAGTTTGAGGCCGGGATCGAACTTAAAGGGACTGAGGTTAAATCAATTCGTGAAGGTCATGTGCATTTAAGAGATGCGTTCGCGGTTGTTCAGAATGGACAGATATTTCTTGTTGGTTGTGATATCAAGCCATACCAATCAGCTAGCCATGAACAGCATGAACCTAGAAGGCCCCGTCGTTTATTGTTGCATAGGAGAGAGATAAACAGGATCGAAATCAAACTTGGGGAGAAAGGTTTTTCGATGCCTGCCTTGCGCCTATACTGGAAAGAGAAAAGAGTCAAAGTTGAACTCGGATTAGGACGAGGAAAGGCTCAATATGATAAGCGGGATACCCTGAAGAAAAAGGACCAGGACCGTGAAGCAAAAAGAGAGGTGGCTCGATTTAACAGAAGTTAGAAGAGAAGTGGGGGCTCTTTTATCTTTTGCAGACAAGCACCTAATTTATTCAAGTTGATAAATTTAACAGATGCATCAAAGGGTCCGCCACTCGTGATCCATTTCTGCAAGTAGGTGGTCGGCTTCTTTCGGTCCCCAAGAACCGGCCGGGTATTCTGCCATTGGTGTTTTTTCCTGAGATTCATGCCATGCCTCTTCGATCGAATCTATAAAAACCCATGCGTTTTCAACTTCGTCTCGTCGCGCAAACAAAGTAGCGTCGCCTATCATTGCATCAATGAGAAGTCTTTCATATGCTTCAGGAGATCCTTTTTCGAAGGATGACCAGTAATGGAAATTCATTTTCACGGGTTCAATTTTTAAGCTTGTGCCCGGTTTCTTTGAGAGCATGAGGACAGACATGCCTTCGTCAGGTTGTATTCTGATAGTTAATATATTACTTTCCCCTGCGCTGGGAAGTTTTTGAAAAAGAACATTTGGAGGTGACTTGAGATGCAATGAGATCTCTGTTGTTTTTTTGGGTAATCTTTTACCCATACGTATATAAAACGGGGTCCCTTCCCAACGCCAGTTGTCTATGTATAGACGCATTGCGACATAAGATTCGGTCATGCTTTCGGGATCGACTCTGTCTTCTTTCCTGTAAGCTTTCACTGGTTCTCCATCAATGCTCCCATCTTCGTATTGCGCGCGCACGACATTTTCTGTCACCTGCTTGGCATTCATTTTGCGTATCGTTCTTAGTACCTTCACTTTTTCATCCCGGACGCTGTCAGCTGAAAGGTCAGTAGGAGGTTCCATAGCAATTAAGCTTAGTAGCTGGAGTAAATGATTTTGCACCATGTCTCTAGTGGCACCGGCCTTATCATAATAACCACCCCGACCTCCTTCCATGCCTAGATGTTCTGCGCATGTGATTTGCACATGATCAATAAATCGACTTCTCCACAGTGGTTCAAATATTGAATTTGCAAAACGTAAGACCATTATATTTTGGGCCGTTTCTTTTCCTAGGTAATGATCGATTCGATAAGTGTCAGTTTCGGAAAAGGTTTCATTGACTGCCTGATTTAAATCCTGAGCACTTTTCAAATCAGATCCGAATGGCTTTTCAATAATGATTCTGGACCATGCATTCGTATTGGCATTGTTTAGCCCTGCCGCTTTCAAATTTTCTAGGACTACTGGGAAGAATTGGGGTGCGGTAGAAAGATAAAAGAGACGATTATGATTAACGTCCTTTTCTGATTCAATTTTATCAAGGTGCTCAGATAGTGTTTTGTAGGATTCCGGATCGTTCAAGTCTCCTCGGTGATAAGAGAATGACGTTGCAAATTTATTCCAAGCCTTACTGTCATGCCCAGAACGGGAATTTTTGCTATTGGATTTTTCCAGTTCTTCCTGCCATGATTGATCTGTTTTATCACGCCTTGCAAATCCTATAATCCTAAGAATTTCAGGCAGTTCATTATTTAATGAAAGATTATAAAGTGCCGGGATCAGCTTGCGGTGAGTTAAATCTCCTGTAGCTCCGAAAATTATGAGCGAGCAGGACTCGGGGATCTGACGCGTTTTGAATCCTCGTCTAAGTGATGTGACGGAGGATTCGGGCATTGGTTATAATAAATGTTTGATGCGAGAAAATGATCTTAAAGCGTTTGGGCTACTGAGAACAAATAGAATATTGAATCTATCGAATATCTTAAATGATGAGATCCTATCATTCTAATTAAGGTAAGGGAAATTTCTTATTTAAATCTAATACTTTCAAGCGAATTTCTTCTAGTGCTGCAGGGTCCTCTCTATGTTCAAGCGCTTCATGTATGAAGTCCGCTACAATCAACATTTCCTTTTGTCCCATTCCTCTTGTCGTAACGGCAGGAGTTCCGATTCTAATCCCACCTGCCTTGAATGGGCTTTCAGTATCGAATGGAATTGAGTTTTTATTAACAGTGATTCCGGAAGCATCGAGTGCTGTTTGAGCTGTCTTACCGTTTATTCCTTTGGGTCTGACGTCAACTAGCATCAAGTGATTGTCTGTTCCTCCTGAAACGATCCGGTAACCATGTTCTTTTAGCCGACTCGAAAGCTCAGAGGCATTTTCGATTATTTGCTTTTGATATTCTTTGAATCCTGGTCTTAAGGCTTCTCCAAAGCAGGCCGCCTTTGCAGCTATGACGTGCATTAGTGGTCCGCCTTGGACTCCTGGGAATACCATGCTGTCTATCTTTTTGCTCCATTCCTCATTGCAAAGAATCAAGCCTCCACGAGGTCCTCGAAGTGATTTATGAGTGGTGGTGGATACAAAATCAGCGTGACCGATCGGTGAAGGATGAACTTCTCCCGCTACTAGCCCGGCAATGTGTGCCATATCCACAAAGAGCAACGCGTTAACGGACTTTGCTATTTGTGACATTCTTTCAAAATCAATGATGCGAGGATAGGCCGATGCACCTGCTGTGATCATCTTAGGCATCACTTCTTCTGCTTGCTTTTGAAGGACGTCATAATCGATTTGCTCAGTTTCTTTATCCACTCCATAAGCTGAGATTTGGTAAAATTTACCGGAGAAATTTGCTGGATGACCATGAGTCAGATGACCGCCGTGTGAGAGATCCATAGCTAAGATCTTGTCCCCATGTTCCAGTGCACAAAAGTAAACGGCAGCATTTGCCTGGGATCCTGAGTGTGGTTGAACATTGGCATGTTCTGCACCGAAGATTTGCTTGGCACGATCGATTGCTAATTCTTCAGCCAGATCAACATTTTCGCATCCACCATACCAGCGACGGCCTGGATAACCTTCAGCATATTTATTTGTTAGTTGACTTCCCTGCGCTTCACGGACAGCGGCGCTGGCGAAATTTTCACTCGCGATGAGTTCAATATTGTTTTCCTGTCTTTGTATTTCTTTATTGATCGCAGCTGATAGTTCAGGATCCTGTTCAGTTATTGGTGAAACATTGCAGTTGATTTTATTAACTCTCCTCTCATGACGACCGCCATCTTCAAAATCAGCATCAAGGAATGCAGAGAGAATATTCTTTGCGGTTTGCTCATCCGTTTTTTGAGCACCGATGCAGAGTATGTTAGCGTCATTATGAACTCTTGTGAGTGTAGCATCTTCGGGAACGTTAACTACGGCTGCCCGTATCCCAGGGTGTCGGTTGGCAACAATGCTCATGCCTATTCCAGAATGACAAATTAGAACACCGAACGAGGTTTCCCCACTGGTTACTTTTTTGCTAACAGCGTGAGCGTAGTCCGGATAATCAGTAGAATCTGTAGAGTCGGTTCCCAAGTTTTCCACTTGATGACCATTTTCCTTAAGGTGATCACAAAGCGTTTCCTTTAAGTCATAGCCAGCATGATCGCTGGCAATCGCTATGGAGTGAATCTTAGGCATTTTACGTTAGGATATTTGATTAAATATTTGTTTTAATGAATTTCACGACGCTAGGAAGTGATTCGTGTAAAAGATCTCTTGTGTGTTCATATTCATTACGATTACCGCCATAAGGGTCAGGTATGTCCTGACTAGCAATTAATTCGTTATCACAAAATTCAGTTACCAGAAAGGTCTTTTCTGCTGCATCCGGGAACATTTTATGCACAGTGTAAAGGTGACTTGCTGACATGGTGAAAATGTGACTTGCCCAGTCTATAAGCTTATGATCGAGGAATTGGCTTTTATTAGATGAAAGATCAATTCCTTCTTCTTTAAGGATGTCCAGTGTAAATTTGCTGGGTTCTAGCCCTCCCCCAGTGGCGACTCCTGCGGACCGGACATCGAATGTAGTCTCTTCTTTCTCTGTCATTTTCCTGAACAGACCTTCTGCCATCGGGCTTCGGCAAATGTTACCGGTGCAAATGAATAGAATAGAGGGGTTCAAATCTTAACGAGAAAATGCTGAATTGAATACTAATTATTTCTAGTCGCCAGTTCCCTGAGCGTATTGTATTGCTGGATGATACTGTCACAGGCTCCAACGTCCAGCACCTCTGCTCTTTTCAGGCGATCTGCCCGCTCTTTCACATCAATTGTGATGTCCGCAAATTGCATTGCTAACTTTACGGTTTGGGGGAGTAAGAGTCTATTTGCCAAGTGAAAAGAAATAGTATCATTAATATCAGGAGAAATATAATACCCAACTTCAAGTTTCTCTCCGATCCATGGTCCCTTGATGATTAATGTAGAAGTTCCATCCATTAGACTGGACATGGCATCTTCATCTTCGAACAATCCATACTCCTTAGCTTTTTTATAGTTTTCCCTAAAAGCATCCCTGATGAGGTTGTTGACGCCTCTTGTGTTATTGCTCTGTTCTTGAAATTCTTTAAAAACAGTATCAATGCTGAACTTTTCTACTCTGTTTTCTTCCATTTTTCGGAGGAGATAAATGGAACGGTAGATTCTTGATGCAGCTTCGTAATCGTTATTAGGTTCTGCTCCCTTACTGTGATCCAGTAATTCGACTAGTTCACTCATGTGCCTTTCGTATTCTTTATTGTGATTCATCCAATCTTTCCAATAGAAGAATCCTACTATTACCACAGCGGTAAAGATTATTTTCCAGAAGTAATCTGCTATCATAGGTTAGTAATTTGATTATTTTATAATAATTGAATGGTTCTTCAAGACTTTGCTGAGGTTTGTGCTGAATCAAAATTTTCCTTAATGTAATCCTCGTCTCGGCAATGGAGTAATGCGTCATTTATTGAAATATGCTTATTAATCAATAAATGGGCCAAGCTTTCATCAATCGTATGCATACCTTCCTGTGTTCCGATCTGAATTAGACCAATAAGCTGTTCAAATTTACGCTCGATCATACATGCCCGAATACCATGATTAATTTTCATGATCTCGGATGCCATGACTCTTCCTGGATGATCTTGACGCTCTATAAGCCTTTGCGAAACGACTGCCTGAAGGCAATTTGATAATTGAGTGATAATCATCTCTTGCTGGTCAGAAGGGAAAACATCAATCATCCTATCAAGCGATTTTGGTGCATCAATGGTATGCAGTGTACTAATTACAAGGTGACCTGTTTCTGCTGCCGTTATGGCTGTTCGAATTGTTTCAAGGTCACGCAATTCACTCACAACAATGATATCAGGGTCCTGCCTAAGGGCGGACCTCAGAGCATTTGAAAAACTGTGTGTGTCGGGTCCTATTTCGCGTTGTTTTACTAATCCGTAACCGTGATCTAATACATACTCGATTGGGTCCTCTATTGTTACTACAACGCATGACCTTTCCTTGAGTATTTTTTGAAGCATTGAGGCTATAGTTGTTGTTTTGCCTGCTCCTGTGACTCCGGTCACTAATATCAATCCCTGACGCAAAGAGCATAGATCGCCAACAGTTGGGGCATGACCGAGCTGTTCAAGCTTTGGTATTTCCGTGGGGATGTAGCGGAAAGAGCCTTCTATACTTCCTCTGACGTAGTGTGCATTTGCCCGGAATCTGCCGACATTTTTAATTGAAATGGAAAAATCAAGTTCGAGATCCTCTTCGAGTCTTGCTCTTTGAGATTCCGAAATCACACCGAGAACAAGTTCTTTGGCCTCATCTGCTTCGATGTCTTGATCGGAAAGGGCTTCTAATGTACCGTTAATTCGGCATGCGGGAGGGGCTCCACTTGTAATGTGAAGGTCTGAACCGCCTCGGTCACGTGTTTCCGTGAGAAAATCGACAATATGTTTTTTTTGACTCATTTTTTTGATCTAGGAAATGCCACGCATTGCGCGGTCAAAGTCGGACACGTTACCTGAAGCTGCGGCAGCAATTTCCGGTGTTAAATTTCCATTCTGAGCAGCTTCTACGAGTGCATGCATGAAAAGCTTATTGCTGGGGTTGTCTCCGCGCTCAACGAAATCAACAATTTCAGGGATCCTGGACTCACGTATATAATTGCGGATAACGCCTGTATTTTCTACTTGCTCTGTGACCAAGAACAGACCATCGGAGGTAGAGGGTAATAGAATTTGGCAGCAGACACCTATCAGCATATTTGATAAGAGTTGAAGCTGACTTTCTCTTTCCTCGCTTGGGAATAAATTGGTCAGACGTTCGACGGTTTCGGCAACGTTTGCGCTATGAAGCGTTGCCAGCACAAGGTGACCTGTTTCTGCTGCCTGAAGGGCAATCTGGGCAGTTTCTGAGTCTCTTATTTCACCAAGTAAGATAACATCTGGCGCTTGGCGCAGTGAACTTCTTAATCCTCTGGCAAATGAATCGGTATCAGTGTGCACTTCTCTTTGAGTGAAGAGTGACTGCTTCGACTCGAATAAATATTCGATAGGGTCTTCAATAGTGACAATGTGTTTTGCTGAATTCTGATTTAACCATTCCAAACTTGAAGCTAATGTAGTTGATTTGCCGGACCCAGTTGGCCCGGTTATCAGTATGATGCCTGCGGGAGCCATAACCCATCTGGTTAGAATATCAACTGGCAGGCCGAGGCTTTCCAGGTCTGGGATTTCAGTATTAATTTGGCGTAGAACTGCTCCGAGCTTTCCTAGGTGTCGGTGAAGATTGACACGGAAACGGACCCCATTATGAGCCACGTAACTTGAGTCTCGGTCCCCGTCATATTCCGGGTCGGCTCCACACCTTTTCCAGAAAGAGACGATGTCATCCTTTTCTATAGGGTCCTCTCCGGCAATCAGTAATTTCCCGTTGACTTTCATCCGGGCGACGCTCCTTTCGCTGAGGAAGATGTCGCTGGCTTTATTTTCAAAGGCGGCCTTGATGAGGCCCTCAATTATTGAGCTCATATTAGCCGATCTTTAACACCTGATAGCGGATGTGACAAGTGTCATTGGTTCATATGACAGTGCTGTCATTTATCATTAGTTTAATAATCCAAAAGGTATTCCTTTTAGCCGGATCAAATTTTTGGATTTTATCTTCTAGGGTAATCTTGATTCGCTTCTAGTTCTTCTTTGTTTGGTGTTTCACTGGGGATACCGTTTTCAGGAATATCTAATTTTGCAATCCAAGCGACCGCATTTAGTCCCACTTTTCTAAAATTATTATCTCCCCAATTATTGTGTACATGCGCTCCAGTGAATCCAAAACCTCTCCCGGCGCCGTTCTCGTTCTCTGTTGCCCACACAACATGCTGTTTTTCTTTCCTTTCTAGGACTGATGCTCGGACATGAGGGTTGCCGCTATGAGCTCCATCTCCTCGCTTTAGCGTTTTGGAGCCAGGCAGAGCACTCAGTATTGGAGTGATGCCCTTCATTTCAGGGCGGAAACGCATATGATAATACCATTCATCATTAATTTTAAATGGCTGGACTCCGTTTGCTACTGGATGATCAGGGAATGATTTAAATTCTGGGATCCAGTGAGGATTAACGGACCAGTGAGCTTCAAAAAATCCGCCCATCCAATCCAGAAATTTATCTCCTCCCTGCTTTCCTTTTGGGATTTCTACAGCGTAATGGATACAACCGACACCCATACCTTTTTTCTGGTAGTGATCAATTTGCCTGAGGTGGAATTTTGCCATGTGGCCACCGCCACCAGTACAGAACATAACCAATGCATCAGCATTCTGCATTGCGGTAGGATCTTTTGGCCATCCGTTTTTATATAGGGAGGTCACTACTTTTTCCCCGTAATGAGCACGGAGGCGTTTTGCTAGTAGAATATTACCCGCATTATGTTCATGACTTCCCCATCCGTGTGACCGGGTGCCTGCGTAGAAACATATTTTTTTAGCATCTTCGAGTTTCAGCCTCTTTAGCATGATATCCTTGAACTGCACTTTCATTGGAGGACCTGCATGGAGTTGAAGTGCCAATAGACCTTGTCTTCTCTTCTTGGGGCCATTGTCTGTAACTTCTGCCATCAATGTACCATTGATGGACTGTTTAATGTTATATCCTTTGGCAATGATGTGGAATTCATTCCACTCGCCTTTTTTTATTGCCTTGTTTAATTCTTTGGGATCTCCGACCGGATCACCCTGAGTCTTTTTTCCGTCCTCACCCACAGTAACTCTTTGCCCTCTTTTTGCAAAGACGCCTCCGAACGCTTCTCCATAAATTGTTCCTGTCCAATTGTCACCTGCCTCAAAGTCTGACTGATATCCTCCAATTCTCCATTCGTCAGCTTTCCCGTCTAATTTGAAACTCCGAATTTGAATTCCGGAATTACCTCCCTCGATTTTAAATTTGAGTTTTAGCTCAAAGTCATCAATTTCACCGGCTTCCCAGATGATGAATGTATTGCCTCTGGTGGGGTTCTGTGCGGTAGTCTGTCCTGTAATGGCTCCGTCCTGGACGCTCCATAACTTGGGATCGCCATTCCAATTATTTAATGATTTGCCGTCAAATATTGGAGCGAATCCGTCAGCCCCTCCTTCATGGTGATCTGCGTGCGCGCTGAGTATTGATAGGCTTAAGATTGAGATAAATGTGAGAATTTTCATTTGTAGCATTTTAGCTCTAGGGCTTGAGCGAGGCAAGCTCTTGTGACAAGAGTTAATGAGATGCAGAAAGGAAAAGAATCGCTAGGACTGACTGAATCTTTGGATTCTGGTCTTGGATTGGTGATGTTTGATGCTCTTTTGGCTCACTTTGCTGGTCATGAGCATGTTCCTGACCTAGATCCTACGCTTATTAAGGCAATGCGCCTTGAATTTGAGAGTAGTGAATTTTTCGGTCAAGATATGCGTCATCTTTGGATTATGCTTGAGAGTATTGTTACCAAGTCGATGCGTGATCCGGGCCGCAATGAAGATCGGATGAATTTATTGAATCTTGCCTGTGGATACTGTGAAGAGGGTGCTGTGCTCTCAGCCTTCTGGGGACGTTCGGGTAAGAAGGTTCACCAATTCGCAATAGATTTAAGGGATGCGGAAGTTGATAAAGCTAAGCGACGTTACGCTCTCACAGAAAAAATATTCAGGAAGGCAATTTTACCTAATGTTCGTGAATTATCTACGAGTGCTCAAAGTGTTGAATTTATTGCTGATGATGCAATTCATCTGGCCGGGTACGGACAGATCCCATCTCAATTTAATGTGATATTTATTAGACATCAGAATCTTTGGCATGATCGATCCACTTGGCAGAGGATTTACGATTTTGCTTTGAGTCGACTTACTGATGACGGAATTTTGATAATTACATCATACTTTGACAGGGAGCATTATCTTGCCCTTGAGTTGCTTAAAATGCTCGGAGGTAATGTTTTAGTTAGTGAACGCAATCACTTGTCCCGAGAACTTTCATATCCGGGAAAATCAATTGACCGTCATGTTGCGGCCATATCCAGGAGTAAATAATTTTAATAATGATTAGTGTATTATGGATGCCTCCCCTTGAAGGTTAGCTCGGCTACTCCTGACTTATCAAGATCACCTTTACCGTCGCTGACAAGTTTATTAAATTGTGCACATGTTGCATCGTTCAGCGGCAAGTTAAGTCCAACTTCTTTTGCAATGCTGCCAGCGATTCCTGAATCTTTGGCTGCGTGTTCCGCACTGAACCATGCTTCATGATCACGAGCGATCATATCTTCAGCATCAGTTTCAAGGACCCGTGAATTAGCACCTGTCTGTGAGAACACGTCACAAACCATTTCCAAATCAAGACCCAGTGAATCGGCCAAACCTAATCCTTCTGCCAATCCCGCAGTATTAATGTTCATAACCATGTTCACGAGTGCTTTGATTTCGGCTGCTTTGCCAATTTCACCTATGTGCTTGAGATTAATACTCATGTCTTCAAGTACTGGTTTCATTTGGTCAAAGAGTTCTGCCTTGCCTCCAATCATTAAATAGAGCTTGCCTTCTCTTGCCTGTGGTATACTTGAAGCCATACAACCTTCTAATGCTCCTGCTCCTGCATCTTCTGCTGCTTTTGCAACCTCTTGCTGTATTCCCGGAGAAAGGGTGGCGCAGTTCACGAAGGTCTTTCCTTGAGCGTTCATGAGGAGGTTATCATCATCTGAAAAATAAATGCTTCTCATAGCATCATCATTTGTAATGACAGTGAATATGATATCTGATGACGCGGTTACTTCTGCGAGTTTTTCGGCATGGGAGCATCCTAGCTCCGCTGCTAGTTCCGCGGCGGCGTCTTTATTAATATCATTTACTGATGAGATAGTATAACCTCGATCTTTAAGGTTTCTTGCCATGTTGGCGCCCATGCGTCCAATTCCTACAAATCCAATTTTCTGACTCATGATTAGGTATGTTTAGTTATTTTTAAATTCAGGGTAAAAGGGGTTATTTTTTTTCTCTTCTCCGATTGATGACATGGGCCCGTGTCCGGGACAAATCACAGTATGATCGGGTAGAGTAAAGATATATTGCCTGTTTGTTTTTAATGCATCCATATATGACACCATGCCTCCGCCCATTGATCCAGCAAAAAGCGCATCGCCAACAATTGCAATTGGGCGTTCTAATCCATTAATCACGTAAGTAAGTCCTCCTTTAGAATGTCCCCAAGTGAGATGAGACTGAACGGATAGGTTTCCAATCGAAAAATTGTGTTCATTGCCAATGAGGTTGGCTCCTTCTATAGGTTCTTTTTCACTAACGTAGATTCTGATGGATGGAAAACTAGATTGAAGGCGAGCAAGATCGGCAATGTGATCTGTGTGAGTATGAGTCAAGTAGATGGATTCAAGCGTCAGATCATTTAGACGTACAGTTTCAATTAATTGTTCCGAATTGGCGCCAGTATCAAATGCTGCCGCTATTCCTTTAGAGCTATCCCATATCAGGTATGCATTAACATACATGTTAGCCCACTTAGTGTTGTACATTTTAAGTCCTTTGACATTAACCGGTTCTGGATACCAAGATTTTCGTCCTGCAATAATTAAAGATTCAGAATCCAAATTCAAGTGCGGAGCAATAGAGGTGATTGTCGATTCGTCAACTTTACCTTCAAGTAATTCTGCAATTGATGTTGATGATGCACCTGACTTTGCAGCCAATTCTTGAACGGATATTTTGTATCCGCGCATAGCTTTACCTACAATATCTTCAACAAAATCTTCGATGCTGATCATATTCAATATAACCGAATATTAGACCCAATCAGGAATGTTAATCTAGGACATTTCCTGAGTAAATATTCATTGTGTGATCTCTCAGAAATCCGATTAGAGTTTGCCCGGATTCTTTAGCGAATTCAATTGCTAAAGAACTTGGTGCAGAAATCCCAGCAACTGTAGGAATTCCGGCAGCTAAAGATTTTTGCATCAATTCAAAAGATATTCTTCCGCTGAGAAGTAATGTATGGTCCGAGAGTGGTAGGAGATTTTCTAGGAGCGCATAGCCAATAACTTTGTCGAGGGCGTTGTGCCTTCCTACATCTTCGCGGATGACGACTATTTCTCCGTTTGAATTGAAGAGAGCACTGGCATGTAATCCTCCGGTCTTTTTAAATGTTGTCTGTGCTGCGGATAATTTGTCTGGATAACTTGCGATTTCTGACGAGGATATTTTATTTGGTCTTTTGATTTTTGGGAAATCAATCATTACAGATTCGATCGTGGCTTTGCCGCAGATTCCACAGCTCGATGAAGTGAATACATGGCGAGTAAGATTTCCAAATTCGAATTTAACTTCTTTAGACAACAAAATACTCACAAAATTTCCTTTTCCGGAATCATTACTGATAGAGCTTTGGCATTCAGAGATTTCAAACACATCGTCTCTACTTTTTATGATTCCTTCACTGAGAAGAAATCCTGCTGCCAGTTCACGATCATGGCCTGGCGTCCGCATGACAATTGCTACGTTTTTTTCTTCGACTCGAATTTCTAGCGGCTCTTCAATGGCAACGAAGTCATCAATGCTTGAAACAGAACCTGAGCTGTTTTTTCTAATGTTGAATAGTTTTGATGAATCGGCCACGGGTCAGATTTCTGGAGGATAATTCATGTTAGCAAAAAATTCTATTTCTGGCTCAGTAATTTTACGAACTTTCAAAAGGCCTTCCGTAATTGCTTTTTTTACAAGTTTCTGCATGGATAGAGAACCTGATAGGAATTGTTTTTTGGCTAGTTCAATTATTTCCTTCGGATAAACAGCTGCCAGAGGTTCGCTCATCCCATTTTCGTGGATGGGTACTGATCCACAGCCAGAACATACGAGTTCGCCTAAAAAGCTTATTGGCATTTCAGGCATATCAGCGGCCAGAATAAGGATTCTTTCTATCTTTGTTGAATTCAAGCAATCGATCAGGGCTCCGAGAGGGCCTCTGTTAGGCTCAGTGTCTATGACTACTTTGTGATTCGTGTCAAAATGCTGTTCATCATTCGCTGATATAATTATTTCTGAAGGCATTAATTGTTCAATTTTGTGAACTTGATGGAGCCATAAGGGGACTCCATTAATTTGATGAAAGGCCTTATCGGTGCCGAATCGTTCTGAACGGCCTCCGGCCATGATGGCTGCTGCGAAAGGGGAGTTCACTTAATTAGGTCTATTGTCTTTTCGTAGGACTCCGCTCGTAAGTATTTTTGCTCTCAATCCTCCCCGTCCCTTCATCGCATCTTCGGCGCCTGGAGCAACGGCTCCGTTCATCCAGTAACATGGTGCAGCTTCCTGAGTACCAAGAAAATCAATTCCCTGAACAGTGAATTTTTTTCCAATTAATGAGTTTAGATCCGTTCCGCTTACGATGATATTTCTTCGAAAAATAGAGGGGCATAGACCATTCAGTTTGAAACTTCTGCCAATGTCTTCATATGTTTCCCAGGAGAAAAAAGTGATCTGCCCTTTGTAGTCCGGTTTGTAATTGTAGAAACGGTCACCAATGATCCCCATTCCTTTTTCACACGTTATTTCATCAAGCTCGATCATCGGATAATTGCTTGGATCTTTACCATGATGGCCATAAAAGTTATGTTTCTCGGCTACATAGATGTGACGAACGATCATCTCTTTTATTAAATGTACTTTATTTCGCTAATTCTCTTCAGACCCTAAAAATATTAAAATACTTTGCTGCCATGACTATGGATCTTTGTGTTGGATTCATTGATCCCGCCTTGAACACTTTTTTCAAATTCCTCTGTCAGCTTAATAATTGAATCCTTCGAAATTTTTTCGTTAGGAATAACATATTGTCTTAAATCAATCGGTTGACATATTTTTGCCAATACCTTTCTTTGGCCGACCGGAGGAGCCCCTTCTGAATGAATGTCTTCACGAAGGCGGGCGACGGTTTCTGCTATTCTGTCCAGGCTGGGATTATTAGTTGCATATCCTCCAGAATATCCAAGCATTCGCAGGGCTAACATTGCTTCATCTGCCAGATCGGCGGCATGGGCATGTTCCTTTTGCTTTTCTAGATCGATTCTAATGGAATGAATTTTAGAGCGGATCTTTCTTATTCTGGAAATTAAATTTTGCTCTTTCTTTACAGTAATTCCGATTTCTTTTTCTAGCTTTATAATAATTTGTTCTACTGCGTCATTGATGAGGTTGTCCACATTGATGTTGTTTTCTGGGAGGTTGTAGTCGTGCTTTTGTAGGAATTCGGAGAGCGTAAGGATACTGATGCGGGTAATTTCTTCTATGATTGGTTTCTCAGAGGATAGTGAGGTGTTAAACTTCTTAGCTATTTCATCGAGGTTGGAAATTACGCTTTCACGTACATCCTCAATAAAGGTGTACTTTAAGGATATTGGCACAGCATAGACCGGAGCATCTTCACCCAATTTATGCTGAGTCCGCAGCCCAATGTAAGCGGCGCCTTCAGCGAAAGGACTCACGCGGTCATTGCAGAAATAAACATTTCCTTCTGGAAAAATAACGAGCGGGTATTGCCCTTCTTCGAGTATTTGGGCTGCACACTTCATTGCTTTCCTGTCACTCCCTTCACGGTCAACGCTGAATGCTCCTATCCTTGGCATGAACCAAGAGACAAATTTGTTCCGGGCAAACACATCATAGGCTGCCATGAAGGATGGTTTTTTCTTCATTCTTCTACAGACTTCAGTGATTACTTGTGGATCACTGTGTGTCGGATGATTTGGAAGGATAATGAATCTGGCATTCTTTTCTTTAGCAATTTTCTGAAATTCTGTTAACCCATCAAGATTGATTTCCTTCAATCGGTGATTTTTAGACTTTAGCCCAATAAAACGATTCACTATCCTTCCTAAGTGAATGATGAAATTGTTTGGTTTTGGAGGGATGAATTGATATGGCAGATCACTAAACTCGAGCATAGTTCTTTTGAGTTTATCGTTTATATGAAATCACAGTTTTAGTTTTTGGTGTAATTCTTGTAAGAATGCAATTTTTCGATTGTAGTTTGCAAGTATTCCAGGGTCCTTAACTTCTTGGCTGACGGATTTTCTGTAATCAGCAACGCTGAGGAAATCTTTTACCAGATTTGGTTCTTTGATTATTAAATTCAATTCTCCTGAGTTACACATTGAAAAAATCGATAAATTTGCTGAACCGCTAAAAATTATTTCCCTGTCCACGGCGACCATTTTCGAATGTATCATCTTAGGTGTAAGAAATATACGGGCTGATCCTGATTTCATTATCTTTTCGGCATGCTTATAATTGTTATCGTTGCCTATATTAGCTTTTTCTGAGAGCAGTAAATTGGCTTGCACGCCACGGGTTGTGGCTTCCTTGAGGGCGTCTTCAATGTCAGGATCTCCAATGTAAGCTGCCTCAATGTAGATTTCTCTTTTAGATTCCTTCAATAATCTAATTAACAGAGGTTTAATTTCAAAACGGCTCGCGCCATTCATTGGCTGGTTAAAAATAAATTCAATCTCTCTGTTCAGATCGAAAGCGATCTGGCCTGATTCTCTTTTGTAAAAATGTTCTCCTAGCGTGTCCTGTTCTAAATGAACCATGTAATCAAAATATTTTCGGTGGCGGTCTTCGATGTTAATGCTTCCTGTGATTAAGTGTTGATTGTCAATGAAGTAATATTTCTGATGAGTATGAACTCCTTTAATCCAGTCGATCCGAACGTTTGTATGATTTATAAGTTTTTTTCCTGCTCCGTTAACGAATTGATCCTCAACGAAAGTGTCAGGGAATGTTGGGGCAATGACCTTCCACCACAGGCGTTTCAATTTATTGGGTTCACAGGGCAGATAAGATTTCCGGTTCATTTCGATCCGCTCATACATCATTGCAGACTGATCCTTGGTAATGCTTATTTCCACTCCCCGTTCAGCGGCCCTGAAGAGTGCTTTCCCAATGCTGTTGCCTATTTCATCTGAACGCCATACATACATATGTATCTTGATGCTTTCCTTGGCCGAGTCGATTAGCTCAAGAACCGTCTCAAACGTCTTCATTGCGCCATCCATTTCTTCCGGGCTATGAAGGAGTTTCCCCTTTAACATATTGTCGATACCTTACTTTTTGTGTTGTTTGAGAATCTCACCTACTTCTGTGATTGTTTTATTATACTTGTGAAGATTATGCCATGCCTCCACAGTCAGTTCGGATTTAGCGCCTTCAATATGAGCACTTTCATAACTGACAACAAGATCCGTAGTTTTATTCAGAGGTTTTTTTCTGCCGAATTTTCCAATGCCGATTATGCTGTGGAAAGGGACTCTAGGTGATATGGGCTCTAATTGCATTGAGTGTATGAGATAAGAACTAGGATTCACATTATCTATACTTTTTAGTTTCATTAGGGCAGTCTCCTCTTCAACCGGTATGTCAGGGTTGAGGCGTAATCCGCTGAGCAATGAATTTTGTATTTCTATTGGGATCCGGATAATAGAATTAATCATTCTCGAAATTTTCAAAGAAGCGATTTTTATTCCGCGGTGAGGTGTCGCAATAAATATTACCCTTCCAATGTATTTCTGAGGTTTAAAGAAAAACATATCAGTGGCCAGATTCTTTGCATTGTTAGATAATAGCGAATTATTAATTGGGCTTGGTAACCAAGACGGTAATTCTTCATTATTTTGTGAAATCATGAGTCGGGAAAGTATTCCTCCCATGCTATGACCTACCAAGACTATTTCTTGTAGATTAGGATTTAGACCTGCAGGGTCATATTTTTTTTGCATTTGCTGTAACTCTTTACGTAATCTCATTGCCGAATAAAGCAGAGGAAGGCCTGTAGGATATGAAAAGGTCCAGAACTGGTAGCGGTTCCTGATTTCTGGATCTGCCTGCAGTTGGTTAATTAGATTAATCCATGCTCGAGGATTTGCCTTAAAACCGTGTATAAGTATTACTGGTATTTTATTAGGATCATAAGGATTCATCCTGCGCAGACCTATTCTGTTCATGTACCGGTTGGCATTGATAATTGCCAGAATCCTTGGAATGAGTTTTGTTCGCCTTGTGATGTAATTGATTGGGGCCGTATAGTCCCGGGCAATTTCAGGGACTTCGGATTGATCGTTTTTTGGATCCAGTAGGTCATAAAGCAAGATCTTGAGGCTTTTTTCCGTGGCTTTTACTACTGCGGTTACTGGTAGGGTTTCACCTATTTCGTTAATGAACCGGTCCTTCCTGGTTCTCTTCAATAATATCAGAGACGTTCCTGATCCTTCTGATTGGTACCATTTCTGTAACCAGTTAGTACGGATGACGGCATTTGAGCGTACAACATTATCAAAATTCATGGGGTCGATTTCTTTTCTGCCTACCCATTGAAGATCTATTTCAGAAATAGCCGGATTTCTTGATTCGATTAGAGTAGCTAACGATCTCGAGACGTTTCTTTCAGATACAATTTTTTTTGTTTTGGGTTCAAGTGAATCAATTAATGCCGACCTTAATGCTTGTTTCGAATCGAATGCTTTGGCATGTCGTGAAGGAATCGAACAGGATGAAACTATCGTTGCAACAAGGGAAAAGGTAAGGCAGCTGAAAATCTGGACTGTTCTATTTTTTTTAACCATTTAAAAAATCCAATATAGGGTTTCCAATGATAAGTTTACGGTTTATTTCCTCTAATGTCTGCTCATATTGGACTGAAACTGATGAAGGACTGATTTGATATAAGATATGATAAAATTTTTTTTAATAGTTGTTTATAATTTGATTCATTTTCTGCCTACGCAGGCCCAGGAAAAAGCTTCCAAAAATCTTCCCGGTCAATACAAGAAATACCATCGTCCAATTATGGCAAAGTTAGGAATTGGAGAATTTCAATCTGCTATATTAGAGCTCAAGACATATTTAAGAAAGGCACCTCATGATGCGGAGACACTTTTTTGCCTTGCTTTAGCATATAGTGGATCCGGCGATGGAACTGAGGCATTGAATTATGCAAAGAAAGCTATGTCCGAGGGCTTACCCTTGGAGCGTTTTATCGCCGGTCCGAGAAGCTTGAATGAGGGGTTACTTAAAACTGATGGTTTTGTTGAAATTATGCGATCCTCTTCTGTAAAATTAGTGCACGGTCCAATGATCGGTGACCTGAGTTCTGATTCGGTTAAGATTTGGATTCGTGCATCTAAGGAGTCGGAGATAAAAGTCGTCATCGAAGGGGTGACGGCTGAGCGGGTTATGGCCTTGGCGAAAAATGATTACACTGCTTTGATACAGATTAAGGGGCTCGATCCGGATACGTTTTATCATTATCAGATATTCCAGAATGACCATGCAATTGATCTTGGGATTGAGCCTGGATTCAGAACTCAGAAGAAGGGAGGAGGAGAGACTATAAAAATTATTTTTGGTGGTGGTGCTGGGTTCACTCCGAAATATGAGCGCATTTGGAGAACGATCAAGGATCACAAGCCTGATGCTCTTCTTCTCTTGGGTGATAATGTATATATTGATCGTCCGGAAATACGTGAAGTGGGGCAGTATTGTTACTTTAGACGTCAATCTCGTCCAGAGTGGCGCAAATTAATTGCAGGTGTCCCGGTCTATGCGATCTGGGATGATCATGATTTTGGAACTAATGACTGTCATGGCGGTGCAGCTGTTGATGAGCCGGAGTGGAAGCCCAAGGTATGGGCAGATTTTAAACTGCAGTGGCCCAATCCAGAGTATGGGGGAAAGGGGAAGCATCCCGGATGTTACTTCACTCATCAATTTGGACAGAGAGTTGAATTCATTTTTATGGACACTCGTTATTATAGAGAGCCCTCAGAAGGTCAGATGCTTGGGCCGATTCAGCTTTCATGGCTCAAAAGAAAACTGAAGAATTCCAAGGCGAAATTCAAAGTTATTTGTTCATCAGTTCCAATGACTCCAGGAGTGAAGCCGGGAAGTAAAGATACTTGGGACGGTTATTCATTAGAGCGCATGGAAATTTTTTCTTATATTAAAAAGAATAAAATTAGTGGAGTATTCGTTCTGGCCGCAGATCGACACAGGTCAGATGCGTGGAAGAATGACGACTTTGACTCAAGTTATCCAATTTATGAATTTATGAGCTCTAAGCTTACGAACATTCATACTCACAAGATTATCAAAGGGTGCATTTTTGGATATAATGAAAAACCAAGCTTTGGTGAGGTGACCTTTGATTTTAGTGAAGAGAACCCCACAGCAACTTACACTGCTTATTCAATTGATAATGAAAATGTCGGTTCTGTTCAGATAGGCCTGAAAGAATTACAGTACAAAAAATAATCACTGAGGTCACAGGTTATATTTTGCAATGGCAATTTATTAACTTGTTATTTTTTTTCATTAGTAGTTTTCTATAATTATGATTTCTTCACGTTCTTTTATTGTTATTGTAGGTTGCTTGATTTCATTTGTTAGACCGCTTCTGGCAGGAGAGATATCATTCAGTGAAGCACTCAGTGATGATGCAAGTACTGGTATCAATACTTCAATTTCATATACGCATGCGGTCAGTGGGGGTGCGGCAACAACAGTGAATGGGGTTGACTTTGAATTATTAAATAGTAGTACGAATCCATCTGATTTCAGTTGGGAGGTTTCGTCAGTGAAGAACCAACTACAAAATAACAATGGGGGTTGGGACCCTTTTGCTGCTGGAGTGACGGAGGAAGGGCTACAGTCTCTTTTGGGATCGTTCACTTTTAATAATGATGGGAATCCCGGATCGAACCAGACCTTTACGCTAACAGGCTTAACTCCGGGGCAAGAATATGAGGCGCGTCTCTATTGTAGGAAGTGGTCTGATGGTACGGAGAGGACTCAGGAAGTGACTTTTACGGCTGGGGCAGAGGATGGAGTGACAGAAATGTTTGCAGAAGATCGTCCGGAAAATGATCCGATAGGAGCCTTGGACCGTGAAAGTGCATATTATATCGCTTATACCTACACGGCAGATGTTGAAGGGATACTTTCGATTCGGTTTGATGTGACTGGAGCCGCAGTGACCGGAAGTTTCCATATGTATGGTCTAACAAATCAGGTCATTGGGGATCCTGTATTTGTTGTTTCCGCTGATGCCCGTGAATTTTCTTATTCGGTAGAGGATAATGGTATTATTTCGCAGCTCACTGGTAGTTTCGAAGGGGAGGCCGAACCGACAGAATTCACTTTAGTTGAAGGTGAAGGTGATGATGATAATGATCTCTTTAGAATTGTGGAAGATGAGCTGAGGGCAGGCAGGTTTGATTTCAGTTCAGACGATGACGGCACAAAATATTATGTTCGCATCCGGGGCAGGGGAAAAGAGAGCGATGAGTCCAGTGAATCGATGCTGGTTTTTACGCTGATCGGTGAAAAAGAGCCAAGTCCATTTACGTTTATTGGACCATTAACTGATGATGAG
>JABSSR010000481.1 GCA_013213965.1 Verrucomicrobiales bacterium
AGTTCTGTTTGTTATTGTTCGGGTAGTACCCGCGTATCTCGGGCAACCAACTGCAGAAGCACTAGCCAATATTTCACCCTTCGCCGCACTGGCTCTTTGTGGAGGCATGATGCTACCAATCAGGACCGCAGTCATACTCACCTTTGGCACATTCATTATAAGTGATATTTTACTCAACCTTAATTATGGGCAGCCAATCATAAATTATTATTCGTTTTTTCTTTTAGTTTTGTTTTCTTTGATTTTTACCTGTGGATATCTATTAAGGAAACGCAAAAGAATTAGCGTTCTATTAGGTTCCACGATCGTATCCAGCATTTTGTTTTATATTCTTATGAATTCAGTATCATTTTTTATGGATCCAAACTATTCCAAAAATATAACAGGGTGGGTCCAGGCAAATACAACTGGCCTCCCAGAATATCCGCCGGCTTGGTTATTTGGCATTCGAACGCTGCTGAGCAATTCAATATTTGCTTTAGTCTTTTATTTTGCCTTAAGCCCTAAATCTGACACATTAATTGAAGGGCACGACCTCCCTCAAACTACCTAGATTTTTTGCAGGTTATGCAAGAACAAATTGAGACCCATAAATATAGCGAAGCAGAAGTGAATAAATCACTTGCTGATTCTGAAAAGATAGAATTTTTGCGCCAGATGGTGCGCATTCGACGCTTTGAAGAGGCATCTCTTAAGTACTATAATGCAGGCAAAATGGGTGGATTCTTGCATTTATATATAGGCCAGGAATCAATCGCAGTGGGGACCGCGTCATTGTGTGGAGACAATGATCACATAATCACAGCTTACCGCGACCATGGGCATGCGCTTGCTGTTGGGATGTCCATGAATGAGTGCATGGCTGAGCTTTATGGAAAGAAAACCGGCTGCTCAAAAGGTAAGGGCGGATCGATGCATTTTTTTGCGCCTGATAAAAATTTTTGGGGAGGACATGGAATCGTCGCAGGCCAAACACCCCTTGGCCTAGGTTTAGCGTATGGACTCAAATATAACGAAGTGAAAGGAGCTTCCCTTTGTTTCTTGGGAGATGGTGCGGTCAATCAAGGCTCTTTTCATGAGTCTCTTAATTTGGCTCAGCTATGGGAGTTACCGGTAATCTATATCATTGAAAACAATGGATATTCTATGGGAACTAGCCAAAAGCGTTCGTCCGCTTTCAATAATTGTCTAGCGGGGAGAGGAGACGCATACGGAATAGAATGGGATGTTGGCAAAGGGAACGATATTTATGAGGTCAGAGCCAAAACGAAAGAAGCGATGGACAGGGCGCACAATGATTCACAACCCACAATATTAGAATTTGATACTTGTCGATACCAGGGACATTCGGTAGCAGATTCTAATGCCAAAAAGTACCGCTCCCCAGAGGAGATAGACTATTACAAAGAAAATTATGACCCAATTAATGTGTGGAAAAATAGCCTCCTTGAAGAGGGCGTAATTGATGAAAACGACTATAAAGAAATAGATAATGCTGCGAAGGACGAAGCCAAGGAATCAGCAACTTTTGCTGAGGAAAGTCCATTCCCAGAACCTTCTGCAATTACAGATGATGTTTATTTCGAGGTGGATAATCAAACGGAATCAGGAAAACAGGGGAAACATTTTTTCCATGACTAAAATCCGTTTTCCTGAAACAAATTAGATTAAAGAAATTAAAAACATGGCTTTAACATTATACCGCCAAGCACTCAATAGGGCACTTGATGAAGAGCTAGCCAATGACGAACAGGTTGTCATTATTGGTGAAGAAGTAGCAGAATATAACGGCGCTTACAAAGTAACTAACGGGTTGTGGAAAAAATGGGGAGATAAGAGAGTAGTCGACACACCCATTTCCGAAGCTGGATTTATTGGCATGGGAATAGGAGCTTCAATGATGGGAGTTCGACCCGTGATGGAACTAATGTTTTTTAGTTTTGCATATGTTGCCTTGGATCAGATGATTAATAATGCTGCGTGCGTTCGATACATGTCCGGCGGTTTAATCAATTGTCCAATAGTGATTAGAGGGCCCGCAAATGCCGGCACCAGTGTCGGCGCTACACATTCACACACGCCCGAAAATCTGTTTGCCAATGTGCCCGGACTCAAGGTAGTGACTCCAGCAACAGCTCATGACGCGTATGGTCTTATGAAATCGGCGGTCCGGGACAATGATCCCGTTTATGTAATGGAAAATACATTACTTTATGGAGATCCTGCCGCTGCATCGGATTTGCCAGACGACGAGTTTACTGTACCGATTGGCTCCGCAGAGGTTAAGAGGCAGGGAACTGATGTCAGTTTAATTGCGCATGGCCGTTCTGTTATTGTTGCTCTTGAAGCGGCCAAACAATTGGATGAGGAGAAGGGCATTAATGCTGAGGTAGTCGATTTGCGTTCGATCAGACCTCTCGACGAAGAAACAATTCTAAAGTCTGTGGAAAAAACCAACCGGGCTGTATTAATTGATGAAAATAAGCCATTTTGCGGAGTCAGCTCACAAATTGCTGCCACTATTCAGGAAAAGGCATTTGATAGTTTGGACTCTCCCGTTTTAAGAGTCACCTCGATTGATGCCCCGGCAATTTACTGCCCACCTCTTGAGAAGGAACAAGTCCCAAATGTTAGCCGCGTAGTTGATATGGTACAGAAGCTCGGCTAAAACTACAGAGAATACTAAAAGACAATAACATGCCCGAGTTTGTTCAAATGCCTCAACTGAGTGATACAATGACCGAAGGCACTGTTGGTAAATGGCTGGTCAAGGTTGGCGACAAAGTCGACGTGTCTGATCCCTTGGCTGAAATTGAAACTGACAAAGCAACTATGGAGATGGTTGCTTTTGATGAAGGAATAGTAGGTGCTATTTATACAGAGGAGGGAACCACGGCACCGCTGGGTGAAGTCTTAGCCGTCATTGTAGAAGAGGGTGAAGAGGTTCCCGAAAAACCGGCTGCGATTGCTTCATCAGGCCCAGAGCCAGAAAAATCTGAAGAGCCTAGAGAGGAACGAAATGAGAACTCCACAAGCAAGCCTGATAAAGAAGAGCCTGTTGTGGATTTAAGTGATGAGAGAATCAAAGCTTCTCCCCTGGCAAAAAAGATAGCCAATACTAAAGGCATTAACCTTGCTGAAGTGGAAGGCACGGGCCCAGGCGGCAGAATTGTTAAAAAAGACGTGGAAAATCATACAGGCTCAGCAGGCCCCACAACTGTATCGGTTCCTCAACAATCACCATCCTTAACGAGCGAAGATCAAAGAATCCCTTTAACGAGAATGCGCAAGATTATTGCCCAGCGATTGCTCGAGTCCAAGACACAGATTCCCCATTTTTATCTTAATGTTGAATTTGATGCTGAGCCCCTGATGAACCTTAGAAAGCAGGCAAATTCCGCTGCAGAAGAAGGTGATAATAAGTTTACAGTAAATGATTTTATTCTTAAAGCAGTGGCTAATGCAGCCGATTCTGTGCCTGAGGTTAATTCCTCTTTTGATGGAGAGGCCATTATTCAGTACGGATCAGTTAATCTTTCTGTGGCGATTGCCGTTGAAGACGGATTAGTGACACCCGTGATCCATGATGCCCAACAAAAGAGTCTTCTTGAGATTAGTTTGGCAGTAAAAGATTTAGCTCAGAGGGCACGAGCAAAAAAACTTTCTCCTGACGAATTTGCTGGAGGAACGATCACAGTTTCCAACCTAGGCGCTTATGGCATTGAGAATTTTGATGCCATCATTAATCTTCCTCAAGCCGCAATTCTTTCCATCGGCAGCATCAAGAGCACGCCCGTAGTTGATGAAGAAGGGAACCTTGTCGCTGGTCTTCGGATGAAAGTTGGCATGAGCTGTGATCATCGAGTAGTTGATGGTGCGGTAGGCGCAAAGTATCTCGCAGAGCTCAAAAGACGCATAGAAAATCCTGCCAGCATGTTAATTTAGGATGGGCCTATTAACGGTTATATCATCAAACCAAAAAGTCCCTAAGTCCCTAAGCCACAACCCCATCCGTACCATCATCGAGCACAATAAGATTCCTCAAATGAAGATTTTCAGGGTTTTCTATGTTAGGATCTAATTTGATTAATGCAGAAGAAAGGGACCGCGCTTGTTTTACCAGTTCCGTTTCTGTGATCAGATCACCGAGCTTGAGCCTATCAATGCCGCTCTGTGCCTTACCGAGCAATTCTCCTGGTCCTCGGAGTTTAAGATCTGCTTCAGCAATGACAAATCCGTCTGAGCTTTCTTCAAGGACCTTGAGCTTTTCTTTTGAATCGTCGGTCACTTTTCCGGTCATGAGGACACAATAACTGTTATGCTTTCCTCTTCCGATCCTTCCCCTGAGTTGATGCAGTTGCGCTAATCCAAATCTTTCAGCATCAAAGACATACATAATAGTAGCATTAGGAACATCAACGCCCACCTCTATCACGGTAGTGGAAATGAGAACATTGATAGCTCCATTCCTAAAACGAGCCATGATAGTATCTTTTTCATCAGGAGGAATCCTGCCATGCAAGAGTTCACATTTGAAAGGAGATAAGTTTTCTGACCATTTTTGGAATGCACCTTCGACAGAACCGACCTTAATTTTTTCTGAATCTTCTATCAGAGGATAAACGATATAGGCTTGTCGCCCTTCACCGAGTTTAGTTTTGAGGAACTTAACAGAATCGGAAAGATGCTTCTTTGATTGCCGGACATATGTATTAATTTTACCCCGTCCGGGTGGCAGTTCATCTATTACAGAAATATCCAAATCGCCGTACACAGTGAGTGTTAGAGTGCGGGGAATTGGGGTAGCCGTCATTACAAGGACATCAGGACAGGAGCCTTTATTGATTAACTTTTGTCTCTGACTCACCCCAAATTTGTGTTGTTCATCAATGACGACAAGACCGAGGTTTTCAATATTTGACGAATCATATAAAAGGGCATGCGTTCCAACAATGATACCGGGAGAATTTTGTTCAAAGAGTGGCAAATCAGAGCCTGTCTTCTTTTTTGCAGTACATAAACCAACATTGATTCCGAGGGGTTCCAACCATTGGGAAAGTACAGCATGATGCTGTTCGGCCAATATTTGGGTTGGGGCCATGAGCGCGGCTTCAGAACCCGCTTCAGCTGCAAGCAAAATAGCACAAACAGCAACAAGAGTTTTACCGGATCCTACATCTCCTTGGAGGAGCCTGTTCATCGGTTTTGGAGAACCAAGATCAGAACGTATTTCATCCACGCAACGAGACTGGGCAGCAGTCATTTCAAAGGGCAGCGAGGAAAGTAATTTTGATAGCAATTTTCCAGGGCCACAATTTGCGGATCCAGGTAACGCATTATGCTGTGCTTTTTTGTAAGCAACATTGAGCTGCAAAATAAAAAATTCCTCGCAAGCTAATGCGCGCCTTGCCGCAGCCAATTCATTATCTGAGGCCGGGAAATGAATGCTACGAAGAGCTTTAATTCTTGGTATTTCTACAAAGTTATTGGGTGGTAATATTTCAGGAAACCCCTCCTCCTCTAAATTTTGAACAATGTTGAAAAAAGCCTCACGTAAGGGCCTTTGGCTTATACCGCTTGAGAGTGGATATATAGGGGTAATGCGACCAAGATGAATACTCGAGTTTGTGTTATTGGGTTCAACGATTTCAAATTCCGGATGATCAATAATTAG
>JABSSR010000482.1 GCA_013213965.1 Verrucomicrobiales bacterium
AAGCATCATCCTTCTTAATGGTAAGCTGCTTGTCATCTCCTCCTCCACTGCCCACGTGTGGCACCATGAAATTTACTGAAGAAACTATAAAAATAAAATCAGCCTCACTCTTACTGATACCCTCTTTAAGCCATTTCAACTGTTGCTTACCTAGCATCGTGGCCTTGGGGTTTGCTGGTTTGTCTACATTATGAAGGTTACGATGTGAACGAGTATCGAGGAGGAAAAAATCGCAATTAGACACAGTAAACTTGCCGTAACAACGACGGCCAATTGAATAGCTCGCATTCCCATCAGCTTTGGCGGGGGGATGGATGCGCACCTTTGAGGGACTGAGCACCTCTACGATATCATAAACTGCTGAATTCGGATCGCCCGGTTCACTATCAAACTTGGCCTCAGGCACACCGGCCGTGGGAGTGCCCCAATGCACATGCAGGTTTCCCATTTCCTTAAAGTTCAGTTTTGTGAAATCCGCCTCTGGATCCTCAATAACATCGCTACCTTTCTTGAACTTGCCGGTACCAAACCAAGAGGACGCATTATGTTCCACGGGGTTGGCCCAGGCGAGGTAGTCGAACCACGCTTTAGTGGCGATATCCCGAAAGACAGCACGACGATTAACATAGCCCGCTTCACCTGCTCCATAAATGTCATTTATCAGTTCGTGGTCATCTGCAGTGTAGAAGGAAGGCACATGACGATGCCATTCACTCAAGTTGCGACCACGCGCAAGGTAAGTCTTATAATTTTCCCAAACACCTACCACCGTCGGTGCCTTTTGAACAACGCGTGGCGCCTCTAGCATTGTGTCGAGACCAACCTGGCGCAGCCAATCTTTTGGAGGATAATCGCGGCGTTGTTCATAGAGCCAGTCACCATTGAGAATGGCAAAATTAATGTTATCGCGTACTTTTGCATTCAACGTTTTAAAAACAGGCACAGTTGGGCCTGCACTGTCGCCGCCGCCGCCTTGGTTATTCCCACAGGCAAATTCGAATTTAAAATTAAAGAGCCCTTCGGGGTTACCCTTCGGATTCTTGAAGTTCACTGCGCTAGGCATGGTCCGGAAAGAACCCTCCAACTGATGATCAGCGATACGGTAGTAATAACGCGTATTGGATTTGAGCTTGTTGATCGTAATGATGGCTGTGTTATCACGTGAAATATCGTTCGTCTCAACCGATGCTTCATGCGTGAATATCTTTTTCTTGGTACCGTAAAGAACCCTTACTTTACCTGGCCGTTCGGTACGAACCCACAGGCTCATGGAATCGGAAGCGGGTCGTCCAAGCATTGGCCCGTGTGTCACCCGCGTCTCAGTTGGCTTGCCATCACGTAGCTGGGCATGGGTTTTAAGAACTAAATTCAAGCTTAGTCCGATCAGAAGAATAATTGCAGTTTTCATCAATAAAATGCGGTTACCCGCTATTTGAGGTCATTGTTGCGAACTTCACGCAACTTATCGGCCATCTGAACTTTGAATCGAGCAACGATTTTTTGGTGAGCTGGATCTTTTGCAAGGCTGGTGTATTGCTTGGGATCCTTTTTAACATTGTAAAGTTCAACGCCCTTGGCACCATTTTCGCCATAATGGATATAGGCCCAGTCTTCCTCACGCAATAAGAAGCCGCGTCTGAAAGGTGCCACGGAAAAAGCAGCAGTGCGTACGGTGTGCTTGGGGTCATCCAACATCTTGGAAATATCTTTGCCCTGCAAACGTGGCTGTTCGGGTAGACCACAAAGAGAAGCGATGGTCGGGTACAGATCGAGTAACTCGGTCAATGAATGGCACACGGCGGGCTTCTTGCCGGGCACACTAATAATCATGGGTACCTGCGAGGATTCATCAAGCAAACTCACCTTGGCCCAGAAGTCATGCTCGCCTAAGTGATAGCCATGATCGCTGGTAAAGATGACGATCGTCTTCTCCCTCAGGCCCGCCTCATCAAGAGCAGACAGCACTTTACCGACCTGGGCGTCCATGTAGGCAACAGAAGCATAGTAGCCACCAATAGATTTCTTTTGGCGACGAATATCCATCTTCATGTTTTCGCTGGTGCAATAATTGATGCCCGGCTTGGGAATGTCATCCCAATCACCCTTGATTTTGGGAGGCAAAACCATCTTGCTGTAGGGTTTAAAGGGTGGGTAATAGGACCTCGGAGCGACGAAGGGCACGTGCGGACGCACGAATCCTACGCCCAACCAAAAAGGCTTATCTTTGTGACGGTGAATAAGTTCAACCGCTTTCTTTGCGGTTTTCCCATCAGAGTGCACGAGATCATCTCCATCAGCTTCGACTACCACGAAGGTATTGCCACCCACGGCAGGTTTCTTACCGTCGGGATTATTCTGGAGCGTTTCCCCATCACCCGGGGCTTTCCATTCGGGACCCTTGCTGTTAAAGCGCTCCGTCCACGAAACCTCGTCATCCGCTCCATGACTGCCTTGCTCTATGCCAATGGGTACACCCATATGATAGATCTTGCTGACCCGTGCCGCATAGTAACCATTGTTCTTGAAATGCTGAGACCAGGTGACTCGATCGCCAATCTGAGGCCTGGGACTCTTGTAACCCAAGACCCCTGTCGCATGTGGATAATAACCCGACATGAAACTGGCCCGCGACGGACCACAATAGGTCCCTTGGCAGTAGGCTCGGGTGAAACGGGTGCCCCGCTCTGCCAAACTGTCGATGTTCGGCGTCTTGCACACCTTGTTGCCGTAACATGATAAAGCAGTCGAAGTGAGGTCATCCGATATAATGAAGAGTACGTTGTATTTTTGTGACGCCGCAGAAACCAAATTCACAAAAACTGCTAGCGTTAGAATAAAGAGTGTCTTAATGCCAAATTTCATATCTCGGATATCTTCTGGATCTAGTCTGATAGAAACCCTGCTCCCGCCAACAAAGAAGTTCAACTTTTTACGCACACTACCATACCATCCTGATTCAGGAAGTCCTCATACTCATCGCATTAGAGGTTTTGCTCTCTTTTCTATAAATCGTGGACAGGAAAGAAAAATATTTGAGATTTAATCAACCGGCAAAACGTATTTGAACTCCTTACCGCCACGCACTTTGTAAATTACTTCTTCTCCGGCCCTGTGGTTCAATCTGAACCAAGCAATCAACTCCCGAGCCTCTATATCCCTGTCCATACCGTTAATGGCAACAATTTCCATTCGGGGCCTTAGACCAGTCTTGTATACGGGGCGATCAGCGGGACTATTCCCCATCCATGGTTTAACTGATAGACCTTGCTCCTTGCCAGCTTTCGGGCCGTTCAGAGGAAAGAAGCCCATATCAGGACCGTATACACCATCATAAACCGTTTTTCTCCAGTAGTTCTCAGTCTTGCGCCAGTTAGGCTGGACAGTGATCATTCCAAACATGAGTTGTGTATTTCTCAGCCAGGCAAATCGAATTGAACCCTCGCCATGAGGCAAACGATGAAGTACTCCTCGAAGATCCGCTTGGCTGAAAAGCCGCATGTCATTAGCCATAACAAGCTGGTCACCGGTTCGGATTCCAGCAAGTGTTGCAGAGCTCTCAGGAGTAATATTTTTGACCAACAAACCGTCATCACGTTCTAATAGGATACCAACATTCTCCGGTAAAGGCCATTGCCCTGTGAACTGATCTATGTTGAAAGTTCCAGAATCAATAGCTTCCATGTTCAGCATATCACCAACTTGATGGCAATGGATGCAAGCACCATGTTGCTGAAAAGGTTGATTTAATTCGGGCCTTATCTTCTTGAGCAAAGAATATCCTCTCAAATCTTCTGGGATCGACTTGTTTCGTGAAGCATAGCCCACAGGCAGATCAATTCCCCATTGTTTGCGTCGAGGATCATAATGATGGGCAAGGATTCGCTTCATGGTCTGAACTAGAGCAGTTTCACTAATTCGCGTTGTGTCAGAGACGTGGTCCTTGCCACCAAAAACGCCGTAATACTCACCGTCGGAAGAAAGGAAATATGCCCACCAAGACAGATCAAGGTCTTGATGTGTTTTGTATGGGAAATATCGCTCATCGAGTAAGGCAGCATCGGTCATACGAACTGTCATAAAACGGCGAAGAAGTGGATTAAGGGATGGGCTTCCATCCAATATGTCCTTATCAAATTGAGCACACTGTTTACATGGAAGACAGCGCCAAGTAACGAGGATTGGACGTTTGGACAATTTGGCCTCTGCAAGCGCTTTATCGAAATTAGAAACCCAAATAACTTTGCCGCCGGGGTCTGGTGGAATGGTCCCTTGTGGCATTCCTAAAATTTCGTGCCATCTACTTTTATTTTGGCTAGAAATACCCGCTGATACGTGGCTTCTCAAATTTGGCTTGCCCACTTCTTTTTCAAGCTGAGAGATTGTGTCAGTCCTTTTATTGGCAACGGATGG